>JAQUMH010000011.1 GCA_028718185.1 Elusimicrobiota bacterium | reverse complement strand
TAGATGCATTTGTATTTGACAAACCGTTTGCTGATTTTCTAGTATTGCAGCATCCCAAATTGAAGATACTTTGCGACCAGCTTAGTTTTGAATATTATTCATTTGCGGTAGACAAAGGTGATCCTGATTTTTTGAGATGGTTAGATTATTTCCTGGCGGAGTTAAAGTTATCCGGAGACTATGAAGTAATATACAACAAGTGGTTCAAAGACCAAAGCTGGAGAAACGTAAAAACCGAAAATGCCAAATGAAATATATAACTTGTCTTATTTTTTCAGGAACCTGTTATAATATCTATTTTTTATCCTGCCTGTTATTAAAACAACATCTATTTACATTAGATTTCACTAAACCTACTTGTGTAGTAAAAAACCAATTTCACATATTTCTGCATGAAGTCACTGGTATCAGATTAAATCAGTGTCGACAAAAATAAATGTAATTATTTTTGTAACGAAAACTGAATCCGATAAACGCGATATAACACCAATATTCGTAATAAATTCGTGAGGTGTTATGAAATTCGTGATGATTCGTGTGCATGAAGAGGCTTATATTAAAAACAATTCTAAATTAACTAAATTGAAATTTATACCGTTACCGCTTGGAAGTATTCATACGGATGGATGGTTACTTAACCAGCTTCATATTCAGGCAAACGGACTTAGCGGACATTTGGATGAATTTTGGCCGGATATTTCTGAAAGCGGATGGATAGGCGGAAAAGCCGAAGGGTGGGAACGCGGACCTTACTGGTTAGATGGCATAATACCTCTTGCTTTTCTTCTTGATGACGACAAACTTAAAAGAAAAGTAACTAAGTGGGTGGACTACATACTAAACCATCAGCATAAAGACGGTTGGTTAGGACCGGTAAAGAATAATAAAGGTATAGAATATGATCCATGGCCGGTTTTTCTGGTTCTTAAAGCAATGATACAATATCAGGAAGTTACGAAAGACAAACGTATTATACCTGCAATGGATAAGTTTTTTAGAAAACTTAACATATTGTTAGAAGATAAAACATTCTGGAACGGTAAAATATCTATGCTTGAATGGGGAAGACATAGATGTGCTGAATTGATACTTAGTATTTACTGGCTTTATGAACAAACTAATGAAAAGTGGCTTTTGAGTTTATCTAACAAAGTACATGCTAAAGGATATGATTGGAGTAAAAATTTTAATAAATTCAAATATAAAAATAAAACAAAAAAAGAAAGCTTTAATATGATTACACATGTTGTAAATAATGCTATGGCAATAAAATACCCTGGGGTATGGTATCGTCAATCGCACGCTAAAAAAGATAAAAATTCAGTTTATAAAATACTTGAAACACTTGATACATATCATGGTCAAATAACAGGTGTTTTTACCGGTGATGAACATCTTGCCGGCAAAAACCCATCACAGGGCACAGAACTTTGTTCTGTTGTTGAGTACATGTTTTCTCTTGAAATACTTGCGAGTATTTTAGGCGATGTATCTCTTTTAGATAGACTTGAACGTATAGCTTTTAATGCACTGCCCGCAACCTTTAGTCCGGACATGTGGGCACACCAGTATGACCAGCAGGTAAACCAGGTAATTTGTAAAGTTGCCGAAGACAGAATCTACACAACTAACGGACCGGATTCCAATATTTATGGCTTGGAACCTCATTACGGTTGCTGTACGGCAAATATGCATCAAGGCTGGCCAAAATATGCTTCGCATCTTTGGATGAAAACACAAGATAGCGGTTTAGCTGTTGTTGCATATGCCCCTAGTAAGGTAGTCACTAAAATTAAAAATAATCCGGTTAAAGTTGATTTAAAAACAGATTATCCTTTTGATGAAACATTACATTTTAAAATAACAGTAAAACAGCCTGTTAAATTCCCTTTATATCTACGCATACCGGCTTGGACAAAAAAGGCAACAATAAAAGTAAACAAAGAAAATTCTATTTCGGTGGCATCCGGGAAATTTTATTGTATTGACCGTAAGTGGAGTAAAACAACATCAATAACTTTACATCTACCGATGGAATTTAAAACTCAAAGACGTTATAATAACAGCATTAGTGTAGAAAGAGGTCCTTTAATTTATTCTCTTAAAATAGGAGAAAACTGGAAATTGATTAAAGGTAAATTACCTCATGGTGACTGGGAAGTACATCCGACAACACCGTGGAATTATGCGTTGAATATTAATATCGATGATATGGAAAAATCAATGCAACTTGAAAAAAAATCAATCGGTGATTGCCCATTTTCCCCGAAAGGAGCACCTGTCGCAATTAAGATACTGGGAAGTCGTATTCCTGAGTGGACATTGGAACATAATGCTGCAGGATCTATTCCAAAAAGTCCGGCAAACTCTTCTAAACCATTGGAAGAATTAATGTTAATTCCATACGGTTGCACAAATTTACGCGTCACTGAATTTCCAACTTTGGAATAATATATTTTTAATTATTTTATTATACTAGGAGGTGATTTTTGTAGATTAAATAAAATTATGGGAATTAGATTAGTAAATGTAAGAAAATTCCAATATGTTGTTTTATTTGTTCATTACACATTTCACGTCACACATTTTTTTAAGGAGCTAACTAATATGCGAAACTGGATAATTCTAGGAATAGTGTTTGGTATTTGTTTTACTTGCACGGGGCAGCTTGAGGCGAGGAAAAAAGTTATCAGTAAAAAAGTTGCTGCTACAAAACAAAGTGATGATAAAGGAAGTAAAACAGCTTCTAAAAAGAAAGGGTCAGTAACAGATATAAAGATTGAAGCAGAAGATTTTGACAAGGGTGGAGAAGGAGTAGGATATCACGACAAAGAAGCAAGGAATTTTGGGGAACAATACCGCACAGATGAAGGAGTAGATATAGAAGTTAATCCTGCCGGAGGTTATGATGTAGGCTGGGTTATGGCAGGTGAGTGGTTAAAATATACGGTAGATATAAAGACAGCAGGGACATATACAATAGAAGTGCAGGTAGGCGCAACTGGTAAGGGCGGAACTTTTCATATAGAGTTTGATGATGTAGACAAAACAGGACCAATGACAGTACCTGATACAGGTGGTTGGCAGACATGGCAAACAATAACAAAGACAGGAGTAAGTTTAAGTGAAGGGAAACACGTTATGAAGTTGGCGATGGACACTAACGGTGCAGGAGCAGTCGGCAACTTTGATTATATAATTCTTAAACTTGGAGGCGAACAAAGTGAATCTGCCACAGAAGAAAAACCGACCAAAACATCTGCTAAAAAACAAGACAGTGTTGCCGGTAATATAGCTAAAGGAAAACCTGTAACAGCATCATCCATAGAAAGCGGGGCAACACCTATAGAAGGGGCAGTAGATGGTGTAACATCAACACGCTGGGCATCAGCAGCTAGTGACCCTCAATGGATAAGAATAGACCTTGGTGCTGTTTATGATATTAAAAAAGTAATCCTGAACTGGGAAGCAGCATATGGTAAAGACTACGAGATACAAGTATCAAATGATGATACTAAATGGACAACAATATATACAAAGACAGATGGAATGGGTGGTGTAGAAGAAATACCGTTAAAAGGCAGCGGTAGATATATTCGGATGTATGGAACAAGAAGAGGGGTTGCAGTAGGAACAAAACTTTACGGATTTTCGTTATATGAATTTGAAGTATATTGCCAATAATCAAGATTGAGACCGGGAGACTAAAAAATTAGAGATTAGGATATTAGGAGACTAGGAGACTGGGAGACTGGGAGACTGGGAGACTGGGAGACTGAGAGATTAAGGTAAAACCCTAGTCTCATAATATCCATTCTCTTAGTATCAGAATTTATTAATCTCCGTTTTCCTAATCCCTGAATTTACTTTATGAAAGCTATAATTTTATGTGCTGGATATGCCACGCGACTATATCCTCTCACAAAAGACAAACCCAAACATCTTCTGACTATAGCCGGCAAACCGATGCTAGAATATACTATTGCAAAAATAGAACAGGTATCTGAAATTGATAGTGTCTATATCATAACAAATCATAGATTTTATCATTTATTTCAGAAATGGCTTTCAAACTTAAAAACAGAAAAAAAAATAGAATTGATTGATGACGGGACATCATCTGATGAGATAAAATTAGGTGCTATTGGAGATATGAAATTTGTAATAGATAAATTACGGGTTAATGACGACCTACTTGTATTAGCGGGTGACAATTTGTTTCAACTTAATTTAAATGATTTTGTAAAATTTTTCAAAACCAAAGGTACATCAATTGCAGTATATGATGTAAAAAGTAAAGATTTAGTACAAAAATATTCCGAAATAAGACTCGATAATAAAAATCGTGTGGTTTCATTTGTTGAAAAACCTGCTAAACCGGAAACAACTCTTGCTGCTATTTGTATGTATTTGTTTCCTAAAGAAAAGTTAGATTTGGTTAATAAATATTTAGCGGAAGGCAACAGCCCGGACCAACCTGGCAGGTATATCCAGTGGTTACACAAGAAAGAACTTGTCTATGGATTTGTATTTTGTGATAACTGGTATGATATTGGCGATATAAACCAATATAAACAGGCAAACAAGGAATATGAAGAACAGAATAGCAAATCTTAAAAAAGAATTTCAAAAAAGATTTGGTAAAAGCGGTGATATACGCATATTCTCTGCACCGGGCAGAGTTAATCTTATTGGTGAGCATACAGATTATAACGGCGGATATGTTTTACCAATAGCGATTGACAGGAATGTTTTAGTTACCGCAACAACTAACGGTGAGAACATTCTAAGATTGCAATCTCTTAATTTTGAAAAGAGCTCAACTTGTTCTTTAGATAAAGTGACGTATAATCAGAAAGACGGCTGGGCTAATTACCCTAAAGGTGTAGTAAAAATA
The DNA here is from genome assembly GCA_028718185.1 of Elusimicrobiota bacterium. NCBI lineage: Bacteria > Pseudomonadati > Elusimicrobiota > Elusimicrobiota bacterium. The sequence continues at coordinate 70,880 of JAQUMH010000011.1, read as the reverse complement.
TTACAAGAACAGGGACATAAACCTAAAGGAATTAATTTCCTTTTTGAAGGTAATATTCCTATAGGTAGCGGATTATCTTCTTCTGCGGCTATAGAAGTGGTAAGTTGTCTTGCAATAACTACTCTTTCGGATATAAAAATAAAAAAGCAGAATATACCTATACTCTGTCAAACAGCAGAAAATGAATTCATCGGGATGAAATGCGGTATAATGGACCAGTTTGTAATAACTTATGCAAAGAAGAACACAGCTTTATTTATTGATTGCCGCAGTCTCGAATATGAACATATACCCCTTTCAAATCCAGGTATATCTATTGTTATAGCGGACACTAAGAAAAAAAGGGAATTGGTGGATTCTGAATATAATACCCGACGAGAACAATGTGAAGAAGGAGTCAAAATATTGAAACAATATTTAACTAATATAAACCAACTGCGGGATATATCATCTGACCGGTTTGAAAAATTTAAAAACAAGTTACCATTTATAATCCGTCAGCGATGTGAACATATAATCTATGAAAATGAGCGGGTATTGAACGCTAAAATATTATTGAAAAAATCTATGATAAAAGAATTTGGAATATTAATGAATGAATCTCACAATTCGTGTAAAACATTGTATCAAATAAGTTGTCCTGAACTTGACACAATTGTTGAAACAGCACAGAATATTAAAGGGGTCTTAGGTTCAAGAATGACAGGTGCCGGCTTTGGAGGATGTACAGTAAGTTTAGTAAAGAAAGAAAGCATAAATGAATTTACCGAAAAAGTATCTACAATATATAAGAAGAAATTTCAAATAAAACCAGAGTTCTATATTTGTAATGCAGAAGATGGTGCAAAAAAGATAAAAGATTGAAGCTTAGAGAATTGGGAAATTAGTTGATTAGAGAATTAGGGAAGTCCAATGTCGTAGTTGCAAAGCTTGCTTTGCTAAATTGGTTATACAGACTCTTGTTGAAAACCTACTTGAGTCTTCCTTTTAACCCTAAAACTCTAACACACACATCACTTATAGGAGATTATTTTTTATGGCAAGAATCGTATTTATTGGTGCAGGAAGTTTGGGGTTTACCCGTAGTTTAGTCAGGGATATACTGACATTCCCTATTCTTAAGGACTCAACATTTGTCCTTATGGACATACACAAAGAACGTCTTGAGTTTGCCAAAAAAGCTGTTCAGAGTATTATAGACAGGGGAAACTATCCGGCTAAAATAGAAGCAACGATGAATAGGAAAGAAGCATTAAAAGGAGCAGATGCAGTGTTATGTACCATCCTCGCAGGTGGTGTAGATATTTGGCGATATGATATAGAAATTCCAAAAAAATATGGCGTTGATATCAATGTAGGGGACACTCGCGGACCTTCGGGTATTTTCAGGGCTTTGCGTACCATTCCTGTAATGTTATCCATTTGCCGTGATATGGAGCAACTATGTCCTGATGCAATCCTACTTAATTATACAAATCCTATGGCGATGTTATGCAGGGCAATGCAGAAAAAATCATTTATAAAACTCACGGGTTTATGCCATAGTGTTCAAGGAACAGCAGGGATGCTTGCAGAATGGATAAATACACCAATGGAACAAATAACATATGTTTGTGCAGGAATTAATCACCAGGCGTGGTATATTGAGTACAAAAAAAACGGTAAAGACGCTTATCCGCTAATACGTAAAGCTGTCCAAAGAAAAAACATTTATAATAAAGAACTCGTTAGAAATGAAATGTTCCTTCATTTGGATTACTATGTTACAGAATCCAGCGGTCATAATTCAGAATACAACTGGTGGTTTAGGAAACGCCCTGACCTAATAGAGAAATATTGTACGCACGGTACCGAATGGAACCCAGGAAAATACGCGTATATTCTAAAATTATATTCTAAAGTTGGTAAAGAGTGGAAAAAAGATGTTAAGAAATGGTTTAAAAAAGGCGCACCTATGTCTTTAGAAAGAGGACACGAATTTGCATCATATATTATTAACGCATATAAAGGAGGAGAACCGTTTGAATTCAACGGCAATGTGCCTAACACGGGCATAATAACTAATTTACCTGACAATGTATGCGTAGAAGTTCCTGTTCTTGCAAATAAACGGGGGTTTAATTCTATTCATGTTGGAGCGTTACCGCCGCAATGTGCGGCACTGAATAATATAAGTGTCGCTGTTGAAGAAATGGCAGTTGAAGCAGCAATAACCGGAGATCCCAGATTAGTATTTCAAGCAATTATTTATGACCCGCTTACTGCAGCAGTATTATCGCTGGCAGAAATAAAAAAGATGGTATCTGAAATGCTGGCAAAAAATCGTAAATATTTACCGCAGTTTAAGTCTATAAAAATTTGAGATTGTTAAAAATTTAACAATCTCTGATTACACAGATTAGACGATGTCTCTGCGTAATCGGTTTTCAAAATCTGTGTAATCAGCGGCTTAAAACACTATGTCAAAAAAAATATTAAAGTTTCCGGATAAATTCATATGGGGTTGTGCTACAGCATCTTATCAAATTGAAGGTGCATGGAATGAAGACGGCAAAGGCGAATCTATCTGGGACAGGTTTAGTCATACACCGGGGAATATTGCCAATGGCGATACAGGCGATGTTGCATGTGATCATTATCACCGTTATAATGAAGACATAGATTTACTATCGGAACTTGGGGTAAAAGCTTATAGGTTTTCTATTTCCTGGCCAAGAATCATACCTTTAGGTACAGGAAAAATTAATAAACAAGGATTAGATTTTTATGACCGTTTAGTTGACAAATTATTAGAAAAAGATATAATACCCTTTGTCACGCTTTACCACTGGGATTTACCGCAGGTATTAGAGAGTAAAGGTGGGTGGCGTGTTAAAGAAACTTCATATGCTTATGCAGATTATGCAAAAGTAGTTACTGGGCAGCTTTCAGATAGAGTAACTAATTGGATGACTTTTAATGAGATGCCTTGTTCGGCAGCAGGATACATCGGAAAAAGTGATGCACCGGGTATTAAGGAATCTCCAAAAGTCGTAAACCAAGTTCGACACAATTTACTTCTTGCACATGGGTTAGGGGTTCAAACAATTAGGAAATATTCAAAAAAACAACCGGAAGTTGGTCTCGCTCAATGTTTTAGTGTAAAAATACCAAAAACCAGTACCCCTGCAGATTTCACAGCTGCAAAATATGCTTGGTTTGATTCAAGTGACTGGATAGGCGGAAATGCGTGGTGGCTTGACCCGATATATAAAGGAAAATATCCACAGAAAATGTGGGAAGAAAAAGGCAAAGATGTTCCTGATATTACAAACAAAGAAATGGAGATTATTTCAACAAAAATGGATTTTTTAGGTCTTAATATTTATACAGGTTCTGTAGTTGAAGCAGATAACACTCATAATTCCAAAGGATACCGTTATGTTCCATATGCACCTGATCATCCTAAAACCGCTATGGGGTGGGAAATAAATCCTGATTGTATATATTATGGGCTTAAGTTTGTCGCAGATATGTATAATGTTCCAAAGTTTTATATTACTGAAAATGGATGCGCTTTTGATGATAAAATTTCATCTGATGATAAAATTCATGATTCGTATCGTATTGATTACTTAAAGAACCATTTTATCTCTGCACGTAAAGCAATCACTGACAAAATCAAACTTGCCGGATATTTTGTCTGGTCTCTAATGGATAATTTTGAATGGGCTAGTGGTTATAAAAAACGTTTTGGAGTTATTTTTGTTGATTATAATAATTCTCAAAAGAGAATTTTTAAAGATAGTGCATATTGGTATAAAACTGTTATAAAACAAAATAGTATAATTTGAAATATATTATATCGGAAACTGAACCCGATACACACGGATATACTAAAATAAAAGCAAATGTCACAAATTAAATACGAATATTTGTAACAAATTCGTGAGGTATTATAAAATTCGTGATAATTCGTGTGCACGAGTAAAACGAGTGCTTATTTTAAGGGGGAAATCATGCTCAATAAAACGAAATGGTTAACTATTTGTGTAATTCTTGCTAGTGTCGCTGTTGCTTTTGTATTTAAACGCTCTCTCGATAAATATCTCATTACTTTTCTTTCAATATCATTATCTCTGATATTAACAACCATTGTTGCAGTAGTATTATTGGCATTTGCCTTTAAACCGGTAACCAAACAATTGATTGGTCTAAATATATCTTATGAGCAATATAAAGAAGCGACAAATTTACTTGAAATATCAAAAAAAGAATTAGAACAAAAAAACAAAATGCTTAGACAGAAAACAGATACACTAACAACACTCAATCGTATTAGTAAAGCAATGGTATCAACAGTAGACCTTGAAAGAATTTTGGGTTTGATACTTGAAGCTGTTCAAAAAGAACTCAACTTTGACAGAATAGTGATTTTACTTATAAACAATAACATACTGGAACCCGAAAGAGGTATAGGAATAGAAGAGTCAGACCTTAAAAAACTTAAAGTATCTTTAGATGAAAAAAATAACTTTGTTGTAAAAACTATCATAGAAGCAAAACCAAAGATTTTCACATCAGTAGAAGACGACATTTTGCCATCCAGTTTTACAGAATTGTATAAGAACTTAAAACCCAACCTTTTCGTTTCGTTACCTTTAATATCCAAAGAAAAAGTAATAGGGCTGCTTCTCATTGATACTATCGCATCCCAAAAACCGATAGAAGAAAGAAATATAAGAGAACTGGTAATATTTACAAATCAAGCCGGTTTGGCGATAGATAATGCCCGGTTATTTGAAATGGAAAAGAATTTCACCGACGAACTGAAAAAGCAGGTAGAAATTGCAAAAAAAGAACTTGAACACGCACAAATACAACTTATAAAATCAGAACGATTATCTGCGTTAGGTGAAATGGCAGCGGTAGTAGCACACGAAGTCAGAAATCCCATGGCGTCAATACGTGCCAGTGCTCAGAGAATAAGCAAGAAAATACCTGATGATAATCCAAACAAGAAATATACAAATTATATCATAGAAGAAGCAGACAGGTTAGAACGGGTAGTCAGGGATATTTTAACTTTTTCCAGGGAAACTGCTCCGCAATCAGAACCAAATGATATAAATAAACTCATAGAAGATATTTTATATTTTATTCAGCCGGAAATATCATCATCAAAAGTAAATCTTATAAAAGCACTTGAACCTACTATTTCAAAAGTAAAAATAGATCCTGCGCTTATAAGACAGGTATTACTTAATATTATACAAAATGCATTAAATTTCCTTGCTAATAGTGAAAGGAAAGAGCTTAAAGTAGCAACAATGCAAAATGATGGTCACATAACAGTTGAAATATCAGATACAGGTCCAGGTATCCCGGAAGAAAATATTAAAAAAATATTTGAACCCTTTTTTACGACAAAACCAAGCGGTACGGGTTTAGGACTGTCTATATCTAACAGAATTATTGAAGCACATAATGGCAAAATAGAAGTCGAAAGCAAATTAAAACACGGAGCAACTTTTAAGATATTACTGCCTATTTGATTTAAGATAGTTTTTGTTGGAAAAGACACAAAAGATTATACAGTCTTACGATGTATTCCTGCTCTGAACCAGTATCGGTTCGGGGTGAATACAGTCAGTGGCTGTTGAGGTTTTTTTCGACAGACACAGCAGGAGGGCAAATGCCGGAAACAATTTTAATAGTAGAAGATGAGTTGCATCTTCGAGAACTCGTTCATGATGAACTTGTAGAGAATAACTATAACGTTCTTACTGCTGAAAATGGTGCAACAGCTTTGAAAATAATAGAAGAAAAAATGCCCGATTTAGTAATCCTTGATATGAAGCTGCCAGACATTTCAGGCACTGAGATATTAGCGGCTATAAGACAATATAATACACAAGTTCCTGTTATAATTTGCACGGCAATTCCACAACCAAAACTTAAGACATATTACGACCGCTGGGCAAATGTTGTTATATCAAAACCTGCTGATTTAGATTTATTATTAAAAACAGTAAAAGAATTGCTTGACAAATACAACCAGTTAAGGAAAATATAATTTTGTGAAAAAAATACTTATTATAGAAGATAATAAACATTTATCCGAAATATTCAATGAAGTATTTGAAGAAAATGGATATGAAGTTAACACAGCGCTAATGGGTGCAAATGCAATTAAATTTTTGCAAACCACCCAACCTGATGTAATAATATTGGACATGAGATTACCTGATATTGACGGCTTAAAAATATTAGAACAAATAAGAAATATTTGTAAGAATAAAACACAGGTAATTATTTATACGGCATTTGAAGAATATAGACAAACTTGTCTCCAGGTTGAAAATATAAATTTTTGCACTTTTATTTTGAAACCGGCGCCGGTAGAAACGATTTTATCAGAAGTTGAAAAATTATTAAATAAAACTATTTTAAAATGAAAAAAATTCTTATTGCAGATGATGAAAAAAATTTAAGTCAGATATTCAAGGATGAACTTGAAGATTTGGGATATAGTGTTGATATAGTAGAAACAGGGCTTACGGCAATAAGTTACATAGAAAATGCAAAACCTGATTTAGTTATATTGGATATTAGTCTTCCGGACATAAATGGAATTAAAGTTTTACAGCAACTGAAAGATGAATATCCTGCTCTCCCTGTCATAATGTGTACCGGTTATGGACAATTTGAAGAATATTACCAAAGATTCACAGATAAAGAAATAGAATTCTATAGCTATCTTGTAAAACCCATTGCACTCGAAAAACTCGTAACTACAGTTAAAAACGCAATTGGTGAGCCATAAAAAGGAGTAATATGAAAACGATAATTATAACTGAAGATGAAAAAATACTTGCGGATGTCGTAAGCGATGAACTCAGGGAAGCAGGATATAATGTTCTGGTTGCAGGAACAGGACAAGAATGTTTTGATTTATTAAAAACAACTGTTCCGGATTTAGTTATATTAGATATTAAACTTCCTGATATGAGCGGTTTAAGGGTTTTAGAAGAAGTAAGACGCAAATCCACTGTTTTACCGATAGTAATATGTACTGCGTATGACTCTTTCAAAACAGACTACGAAGTTTGGGCATCAAAAATATCCGATTATATTGTAAAACCTGTAGATTTAGACGAACTAAAGGAAAAAATAAAGAAAGTTCTTGGTGAATAATGAATGCTATTAGTTATTTTTCTATTCCTTCTTGCAATTTCCTTTATTGAAGTTTTGGGATGGTTAAACCCTTTATTCCGTTATCTCGTTTTTGGCGTTATTTTTACGTTCCTGTTGTATCAATACTATAAAATCAGACAACTCGGAAAAGAAAGATTACTCACCCAAGAAGAACTCACAAGAACAAACGAAATTATTCAGAAATTGCTTACTACAACAAATTTCAACAAATTACTATCTTTAATAATTGACAACCTAATAAGAGAAAAACGTTTTTGTTCAGTTTTTATATATAAGCTGGAAGAAAACAGCACTCTTAAATGCATAGCAACTAATGGTGCTGTCGCCCTAAAAGGTATTAATAAATTTACATTTGTACCGGAACAGGATAAAATGATAGAGCGGACCATTAGGTTAAAAACACCGATTACAATTCAAAATACAGGAGAAAATCAGCTTATAGACAAGGAAATAACAGAAAATCTGAAGTTAAAACAATTTATACTATTACCGCTTGCAGTCCAGGACAAAATACTGGGTTTAATTATTATCGGTAATGATAAAGATAAAATAACTTTTACGTCAAAAGATATCGCTATCTCAACCGCAATTTCTAATCAGGCTGCAGTTGCTTTACAAAATGCACAACTTTACCTGAAAATACAAGAACTGTCAATTATAGATGAACTGACACAAGTATATAACCACCGGTTTTTTCAACAGCGGATAACAGAAGAAACAGAACTAGCAAAAAGATATAACAGTATTTTATCATTAGCTATAATCGATATTGACCATTTCAAAAATTACAATGATAAAAACGGCCACCTTGCAGGAAATGATTGCATTAAGCAAGTGGCTAAAATAATATCTCAGAGCTTAAGAAGAACTGATATTGTATCAAGATATGGTGGAGACGAATTTGCATTAATTCTTCCGGCCACAGATAAATATGGAGCCATAAAAATACTGGAGAAAATAAAAACCGATGTAGAAAAATATCCGTTTGAATTTAGACACAATCAACCCAATGGTAAGCTTACAATAAGTGTAGGTGCCTCTATATATCCGCAAGATGCCAAAGAATCTATGGAACTTATTAATATCGCGGACAAGTCATTATACAGGGCAAAAAAGCTGGGCAGAAATAGAGTAATAGCTCATTAAATATCTGGAAGTGGGAATTTAACTACTGAATTCGCTATATTATGTGTAGGTATTATAGAAACATTATGAGTAAAAATGTATATTCTTTGGGAATAGAATTCAGCACTCAATCTGTGAAAATCGTTATACTTGATGTAAACGAAGGAGATATTATTTATACATCAAAATTTGATTACGATAATGCTTTTCCTAAGTATAAGACGGTTGGTGGTGTGCTTGCTTCACCTGTTCCTGAAACAAATCATACATCACCATTAATGCTCATTGAAGCATTGGATTATTCCTTCAAAAACATAATCAAAAATAGAATAAGATTATCTGAAATACATATTATCAAAATAGACGCAATGCAACATTGTACAATATATACAAACCATTTTTTTAAAGATAGAATTAAATCATTGAATCCGGAAAAAGAGTTAACAGAGCAAATACAATTTACACTTTCAAGAAATACGGTACCGATATGGGAAGACAGGAGTCCTGTTGAAGAAACAAAAATTTTAACAGAAATGTTTAAAGGTAGAAGAGGAATATCTTATATTACAGGTAATAAAGCAGAATTAAGATTTCCAGCTGCACAAATAATAAAATGGGCAAAGAAATTTCCTAAAGAATACAATGAAACGACAAATATATTTTTATTAAGTGCATTTATAACATCTATTTTAGCAGGAAAAATAGTACCAGTAGATACAGGTGACGGATGGGGAACAAATTTAAATAACATAAACATTAATAAACCTCAATGGAGCAAACAAGTATTACAAGAAATTAATTTGTATTTGAATAAGCTAGGATTATCTACATCTTTGGAAGAAAAAATCGGAAATATAACTCATTACGATACTAAAGTAGGAAAAATTAGTAGTTATTTTGTAAAAAAATATGGTGTTAATTCAAAGGCAATAATATTGGCAGGAACAGGAGACAATCCGGCAACATTATCAGGTTCTGGCGGTAACATTGTTGTTTCTTTAGGTAGTAGTTATACAGTAAACGGTATTATGAAAAAAATAAAATATTCACTAAATGGTGAATACAACATATTTGGATATACAAAAGGAACAGCAATGGCATTAAGTTGTATTACTAATGGTGGAAAAGTACATAACCACTTTTTAAAAAAATATATTATTAAATCTTTAGATACAGGGATAAGGGACTCTGTGTGGAAAGAATACATAAAAAAAGCAGGAAGACCTGTTTTATCAAAACAGGAGAAACTTATGCTGCCTTATTTAATGAGTGAATCAGTCCCTTTATGCAAGCAAGGTATCATAAGAGACGGATTTAATGAAGACTACCCTGAAACAAATATACGAGCATTACATATTTCACAGATTTTATCATTGCGACTGCATTCCACACATTTAAATAAAGTTAATAGTATTTGCATAGTAGGAGGTGGGTCTAGAAATACATTTTTGAGACAACTAATAAGTGATATTTTTAATGCTGATAGCTATACAATAAAAAACTCAAACTACGCGGCACCGATAGGATGTGCTATAAGTGGTGCAAAAGTTTTATTAAGAACTTCTTATAAAAAATCTACAGACATATTCGTGCAGAAAGATAAATCTACATTTTTAAAACCAATAAAAGAAAATGCACCAAACATAGAAATATTACTCAAAAGATATGCAAAATTAGAACAAAACCATACAGCCAAATTGCCTGTTTAAAGAGGTAACAATTATTATGTATAAATTGATAGATCTTTCTTACCAAAAAAAGATTCGTAGCAAGGAAGAGTTAATAAAACACATGAGGAGTTTTAAGTTGAAATTAAATCTTTCAGTTGGTATCTGGTATTTTACACCTGGTGGGGGAAGATTTCATGATAGATATGTAGAAGAAAAAAATATAAAAGAAAGGTTAAAAATGGCGGAAGAACTTGCAGATTATGGAGTTAAAGGAATAGAAGCTCATTTTCCAGCAGAAGTAAACAGGGATAACTTACATCTTTACAAAAAACTGGAAAAAGATACCGGGATACGACTCGTTGGAATACCTTTTTCGCATTTTTTTGATAAAGATTTTGAATTTGGGTCACTTTCAAATCCTGATAAAAAAACAAGAGAAAAAGCTATCAAAATAGCTGCTGACGGTTTAAAATTAGTAAAAGAAACCGGTGCTAATTGTGCTATTTCCTGGCCTGGAATAGATGGATATATGTATTCGTTAGGTACAAACTATTATTGGATGTGGAACAATTTTGAAGAATCAGTGGCTGCATCTATGGATGAAACTCCGGGAATAAGGGTAGCTATTGAACCTAAACCATATGAGCCTGCCCCAAACAATATTTATAGAACAACTGCTGAAGGCATTCTTGCAGCACAAAGAATTGAAAGTAAACTTAAAAATCCCGAAAACAAAAAATTACTAAAACAAGGATATACTCTAGTAGGACTTAATCCTGAAATAGGTCATGTGCGAATGGGATATGAAGACGCTCCTTCTGCATATTCGCTATCTGCTTTCGAAGGAAGACTTGCTCATACACATTTCAACAGTCAACCGTTAGGTAATTATGACCAAGACTTAAACGTAGGCGTTGTTGAATGGCAAAACACAGAAGCTTTACTATATGCGTTAAAAATGATAGGATATAAAGAGTTTCTAGGTATAGATATTAATCCTGAACATATGCCGGTAAAAAAAGCAATAGAGATTAATTCAAAAGTATTAAATATTATGAATGAAAGAATAGAAAAATTGCCTCATGAAAGAATTATTGACTGTTATCTTAATCCCTCAAAAAACCGGGGTGAATTAGAAACAATTTTATTAGAATCAATGAAAGGAAACAGATAATAAATTAAAAGAAAAGACAGGGATTAGGAGACTATGAGATTGAGAGACTAAGTAAAACCCTAATATCTGCCCACCAAAGATTTAGTGACGGGTCTTAATCTCCATTTTCCTAATCTAAGAATCTACATTACACATTGTTTTATAGCCGAGCAGATTAGGAAATATAAGAACGTTAGAAAATAAGAACAGTCTTTACTGGAGGATAAAAACATGATAAACATAGCATTGCAACTTTGGTCAGTTCGTGAAGATTGTGCCCGTAACCTGCCTGAAACTCTAAAATCCATTGCAAAGATGGGTTATACGGGTGTTGAATTCGCGGGGTATTACGAAAAAACTGCCAAAGAATTAAAAAAAATATTGGACGACGTTGGATTGAAAGCTGTAGGAACACATTTGGCTATTGACCCATTGCTTGGAGATGAACTAAAAAAAACAGTTGAATTCAATCATGTTATCGGTAACAAATATTTAATAGTTGCCGGATTAAAAGAAGAAAGAAGTTGTTCAAAACCAGCCTGGCTTGAAACAGCAAAACTAATGAACGAAATCTCGGGAAAGGTGAAACCCGAAAAAATGCGTATAGGATATCATAATCACGCGAATGAATTTAAGCATATGAATGGCGAATTACCATGGGATATTTTCTTTAAAGCTGCTAACCCCGATATAATAATGCAGCTGGATGCAGGTAACGCAATGATGGGCGGAGTCAGTGCAGATGGATTACTGGACATACTAAATCGTTATCCGGACCGTGCTGTTACCGTACATCTAAAAGATTATTTAGCCAAGGATGAAAAAGTACTATTGGGAGAAGGCGAAGCAAATATAAAAAAATTTATATCACTTTGCGAAACCCATGGTAAGACGGAATGGTATATTGTAGAGCAATCAAGGTATGCCTTTACGCCAATGGAATGTGTTGAACGTTGTATTAATAACTTAAAAACATTATTAAAATGAAAAAAATAAAAGTTGGTATTATTGGTGTGGGACAAATCGGAAAGAATCATTTAGAAACTTATAAAAACATTCCTGGTGTGGAAATAGTTGCAATAGCGGATGTAAATGAAGAAGAATGCAAACGTGTATCTAAAATCCACAACATCCCTTATATCTATACTGACTTCAGGAAACTGCTCAAACGGGGTGATATTGATGCAATTGATGTATGCTTGCATAATAATTTTCACATGCCGGTTACCGTAGCATCTCTTGAATCCGGCAAACATGTCTACTGTGAAAAACCAATGGCAGGTTCGTATAGAGATGCTTTCACCATGTTAAAAACCGCAAGGGATAATAAACTTAAACTCAGCATCCAACTTGCCGGCATTTTCTTAGATGAAACCAAAGCAGCTAAAGTCCTTATAGATAAAGAACACCTTGGTAAAATTTACCATGCCCGCTCAACAGGGTATCGTCGTCGCGGCAGACCTTTTCTGGATGCAGGCGGGTCCAAGAACTTCGTAAGTAAAAAATATGCAGGTGGCGGTGCATTATTTGATATGGGTGTCTACCATATCTCCGCTTTATTATACCTCATGGGTAATCCTGAAGTATCGAGTATTTCAGGAAAAACATACAGGGAAATTGATGTTGATTCTGCACGTAAAAAACAGAGCGGATACGATGTAGAAGAATTAGGCTTGGGTTTCGTTAAATTCAATAAGAACATTACTATGGATATTATAGAATCCTGGGCGATACATCTTAACGTTTTTGAAGGTTCATCTATTGTTGGTAATAGAGGCGGTATCAGATTACAACCTTTTGGTTTTTATAGGAATCTTGGTGATTTTGAATTGAATAGCACTGCTGATATGTACATGCTTAATCGCCGCTGGCATTCTTTTAATAAAAACGCTGATGCCTATGATAATTCGCAGCAACATTGGATTGCTGCATTACAAGGACGTGTAAAACTATTGCCTACAGCAGAACTTGCACTTAACACAATGCTTATATCCGAAGGAATTTATATTTCAGATAAACTCGGCAGAGAAGTTACTGCTGACGAAGTGATTAAAAAATCCAAATCGACGGCAGTTAGATTATAAAATTTCCGCGAAAATATAGATTTAACAATCTCATGAATACTAAAAAAAGAAAATTACATATGGGTATGGTAGGCGGAAGTCTTGAAGCTTTTATCGGTGAGGTTCACAGAAAAGCGGCAAGATTAGACGGCAAAATAGATATAGTTTCGGGTGTATTTTCATCTAATCCCGAAAAATCAAAAAAAACAGGTGAAGCGTTAAATCTTGACAGTAAAAGAATATATAAAAACTTTGAGGAAATGGCAGAAAAAGAATCTAAATTGCCTGAAAATGAACGCATAGATTTCGTATCTATTGTAACTCCAAATCATCTTCATTTTGCACCCGCAAAATTGTTCCTTGAATCTGGTTTTCATGTAATATGTGACAAACCACTCGCATTCAATTTAAAAGAAGGACTTGATTTAAAAAAAATAGTAAAATCGTCAGGAAAAGTATTTGCCTTAACCCATAATTATACCGGTTATCCTATGGTTAAACAAGCACGTCATATGGTTAGAAATAATGAGTTAGGTAAAGTTTTAAAAATTATTGTTGAATATCCTCAAGGCTGGCTCATAAAAACTATTGAAAAAGAAGGACAAAAACAGGCTTTATGGCGTACCGACCCTAAACAATCCGGTATATCAGCCTGCATGGGTGACATTGGAACACACTGTGAAAATCTCGCTTCGTATATTACAGGACTTGAACTTGAAAGCGTTTGTGCTGACTTAACCATATTTATGCAAGGTCGTAAACTTGATGACGACGGTAATGTTCTATTGCGTTATAAAGGCGGTGCTAAAGGTGTCCTTCATGCATCACAAATATCTTTTGGTGAAGAGAATGGTTTAAATATACGTATATATTGTGAAAAAGGACGTTTATATTGGAAACAAGAAATTCCACAATATCTTTATGTTCAAAAAGAAGGAACGCCTCTTATGCTGTATTCAACCGGAAGCAGTTATTTATGCGAAGCTGCAAAGCGTGGAACAAGATTGCCTTCAGGACACCCGGAAGCGTTTATTGAAGCATTTGCAAATATTTATATAAATGCAACAGATACTATGCGGGCAATAGATGCAGGAATAAGACCCACCGAATTAGAAAAAGATTTTCCGACTGTAGATGACGGAGTTAATGGTCTATCATTTGTTAAAGCTGCTGTAGAAAACGGTTTTAATGACAAGATTAAATGGACAAAAATCAGAGATGTTTATAAAATCTGATGTAAAATCAAAATACAATTTAGATTGCTTCGGCTACACCCCGCAATGACAACTTTGCTGGTCATTGCGAACAGCCGTTTCGTGAAGCAATCTCATAACATTGAAATTTTTATACAACAAAAAAGTCTCTCAACAAAACCACTAAAATGATTCGTAAAATTGCTTTTTATTTATAAATTTAATATAATTAAATAATCCGTGTAATCGGTTTTTTAATCTGCGTAGTCAGTGTTTCTTATGTCTTCTAAAAATATTTTTGAAAATAAAGTTGTAATTGTTACGGGTGCGGCTGCCGGTATGGGCGAGGCAATAGCAATTGCATTTGCAGAAAAAAATGCAAAAGTGGTTGCTTGTGACTTGAATCTTGCCGATGTAGAAAAAGTAGCAGAAAAAATTAAAAAATCAGGCAATGAATGTATTGCTGTTCCGTCCAACGTAACAAAAGAACCGGATATTGATTCTCTGGTTAAAACCACGTTAAAACATTACAAAAAAATAGACATTCTTATCAATAACGCCGGTATTTTATTCCCGACTAAAATCGAACATATAAGTGAGAAAGAGTGGGATTCGGTTATTAATGTCAATTTAAAAGGTGTCTTCCTCTGTTCGAAAGCAGTACTTCCTGTAATGAAAAAAAACAAATACGGCAGGATAATCAACATGTCGTCGTCTGCAGGTAAAAACATCAGTACTTTAGGGGGCGCCCACTATACTGCATCAAAAGCGGGAGTACTTGGCTTTACACGTCACTGCGCAAAAGAATATGCTGAATATAATATTACAATTAACGCAGTTTGCCCGGGACTTATCGACACCGAAATGGTAAGGAAAAATGTAACAACAGAACGGCTTGATAATTATATAAAATCGTTCCCAATTCACCGTTTGGGTACACCCGAAGAAGTTGCATCATTAGTACTTTTTCTGGCATCAGATGAAGCTTCTTACATTACCGGTTGTTCGCTTGATATTAACGGCGGCGACCTTATGATATAAAATAGACTGATAAGGAAGATATTCACAAATGAATCTTGGAGTACAATATTATAGAGCGCCTTTCCCTGAAGAAAAATATTGGGAAAAAGATTTTGAACAAATTAAAAACTCAGGACTAAATACAGTCCAACTTTGGGCAATCTGGGCGTGGATTGAATCTAAACCGGGAAAATTCTGCTTTGATGACTATGACCGTTTAATTGAACTCGCCAGGAAAAACAATTTGGGAGTTATCATCAGCACTATTGCCGAGATACATCCCTATTGGATCCACACTGAAGTTCCAAACAGTGAAATGATAGATCATATGGGTAGAAGAGTTGTTTCTTCCAACCGGTCGGAATGTCACTTCGGACTCACTCCCGGCGGATGTTTTGACCATCCTGAAGTTTGGAACAGAATGCAATGTTTTCTAAGTGAAGTAGTTAAAAGATACCGCTCTGCCGATAATCTCAGAGGGTGGGATTCATGGAACGAATTGCGATGGAATGTCCAATCTGACGGACTTGTCTGTTTTTGTGATTATACTTTAGATACTTTTAGAAAATGGCTTGAAAATAAATATAATAGTCTTGATGAATTGAACAGGGTTTGGAAACGCCGTTATGGTTCTTTTAGTGAAATTTACCCGGGAAAACTTCCGGGACGACCATATACGGAAATGATGGCTTTTGAACATTTTATTACTTGGCGTGCAAATCAGCATGGAAAAAACCGTTATGATACAATAAAATCATTGGATCCTAAACACGTTGTTACAGCTCATGGTGAATCTTCCAGTATTTTGATGGGAGGAAGTTCAGGTAACCATTCGATAAACAGAGGGAATGACTGGTTTTTTGCAGATGATATGGATGGAATCGGATGTTCCAGTTTTCCCAAATGGTTTAATTTAGATGATGCGGATTTTGGTATGCGCATAGAATTTGTTAAATCAGCTGCCCGCGATAAACTTGTCTGGTTAAGTGAAATTCAGGGTGGGAGGGTAGCAACAGGATTTGAACCTTATGAATCGGTAGAAGCAATTTCTCAACAACGGTGGATTTGGAATGGTGTAGCATGCGGTGCTGATACCCTTCTTTTTTGGTGTTGGCGCGATGAAGTTTTTGGATATGAATCGTCCGGTTTTGGTATTTCAGGCGATGATGGACTGGCACAAGAGCGACTTTCTGCAATGAAAGAAACAGGAAAAATACTTGAAAAATACAAAAACTTAATACTTAATTATAAACCTGCCAAACAGGAAGTAGGAATAATGTTCAGTCCCCAGTCTTATTATCTGAACTGGGCGCTGGAAGGCAACTCAAATCTATGTATGGACGCTATCCATGGCTACGCCCGTAGTTTAGTCCGAAAATCCATACCATACATAGCCGTTGAAGAAGAACATCTAAATGTTTTATCGGATTTAAAAATACTTTTTATGCCGCATAATATTGTCACTGATGAAACTACTGAAGAAATACTTATTAAATTTGTAAAAAATGGGGGTACTCTTGTTTGTGAATCAGAATGTGGTTCTTTTAATTCACAGGGCTTGTATAGATACCCGGTAAATCGTTTCACTTCTAAAATAAGTGGTACTAATGAAACAGGGCGTCGGATTTTTACTACTAATTATATTAAGACGAACATTGCTGACAATAAACTAAAATTAGGTGTAACCCAGTGGCTAACACCATGGCAAAAAAAAGAAAAAGCGGGAAAAGTATTAGCAGAAAACAAAGAAGGAGTTTTAATATATGAAATTCCTATTGAAAAAGGAAAACTAGTTCTTTGCGGTTCTTATTTTGGAAATTCATATTTACAAAACCGGTCAGCTGACTTTGAAAGATTTATAGAACTACTATCAATTGAAGCAGGATATAATCCTGAAATCCAGGTAATTTCGCCGACTCCTAAAAAAAATTCGTTTGTGTATATAAAAAGCGGAGAATCATTAGGCAAGAAGGTAGTTTTTGTTTTCTTTCCAAAGGATAGTAAAACAACACATTTAAGATTTAGCAAAAACTTTTTTCATGGTAAAAAAATAAAAGATATTATCACTGAAAATAATATACCATTATCTAATACTCCAAAAGGTCAGGAAATAAAAATAAATGCATCAAAATTAAAGTTATCAATTTTAACAGAAATTTAATATTTTTTTATAATCGATAAGATTATATAGCATAAAAACATGTGAACATGTGAACACAAGTCTATGCGCGGAGGTCGGAGCCACTGCACCGACTTAATTATTTTGGAGTTCCCCACTGGAAACCCAAAATAATAATACATGATCCCGAAGAATTGAGGGAAACACGTGAACAGTTTTTAAGGGGGGGTTACATTTATGGTAAATCTGCAGGAAGTAGCAGACAATTTGATTAAAGGGCAGGCGGCAAAGGTAAAGGAATTGGTTCAACAGGCGGTAAATGACGGTGTAGAACCGGGCAAGGTTTTAAAGGAAGGGTTAATCGCCGGAATGAATGTAGTTGGCACAAAGTTCAAAGCGAACGAGTTCTATATCCCGGAAGTCCTGATAGCGGCACGTGCCATGCATGCCGGAATGAACATACTCAAACCATTATTAGCTAAAGCAGGTGCAAAATCAGCAGGAAAATTTGCTGTCGGAACGGTAAAAGGCGATTTACACGATATAGGTAAGAATCTTGTTGCAATGATGATGGAAGGAGCAGGATTTGAAGTAATAGACTTGGGTATAGATGTTCCGCCGGAAAAGTTTGTGGAAGCTGTGAAACAGCAAAACATACAGGTATTAGGTATGTCCGCTCTTTTAACCACAACCATGCCTACAATGAAAAACACTATTGAAGCATTACATCAGGCAGGATTAAAGGGCAAAGTAAAGACAGTAATAGGCGGAGCGCCGATAACTCAGAACTATGCCAATGAAATAGGTGCTGACGGTTACGCCCCTGATGCTGCCTCTGCTGTTGATATAGTAAAAGGACTTATGGGTAAAGCGTAAAAAATATATTTTTGTCATACTTATCCCATTATAAGTGATTGTTGAAAAAATCCCCAGATGTCATTGCGAGGAGTCACGCTGTAAGCGGGACGACGAAGCAATCTCGCCCGTCGAATAGATTGCCGCGCTCCCGTTGGTCGCTCGCAATGACCAGCAAAGAGGATTTTTCAGCAATCTCCATAAAGGGAGAAGAATTTCGCCACACGAATTATAGATGATGGAGCAAAAAAATGAATTCGAAAGAAAGAATGCTTGCTGCAATGTTTAACAAGAAAGCTGATATGGTACCTGTAGCACCGGATATCTCTAATATGATACCTTGCAAACTGACAGGTAAGCCTTTTTGGGATATCTATCTCTATGAAAATCCATCGTTATGGAAAGCATATATTGATGCAGTGAAACATTTTGGATTTGACGGCTGGGCTTGTATTTATATCTACCTTGCAGATGAAAAACAAGCTCCGCCTGAATATAAAAGAGGAACTGTAATAGTTTCTAAGTCAGATGAAAGAATTATAACCAGAGGCTATAAAGAAAAAGAAAAGAATAAAAAAGAATGGTCAGAATTTGTCACCGTTTATTATAAAGGTGATCCTCCGTCATATTTAAAGGCTTCTAAAATCGATATGCAGTTACCACCGGAAAAATTTCTTCCAATTGAAGGAGTACAACCACGAAAAAATGGTATCGAATATTTAAAAGAAGTTAAAGAATATATGGGAAATGACGGGGTAGTAGGCGTAAGTGTAGATGTCCCTGCATTAAGTAACCCTGAAGGTGCAAACTTTTCTATTTATGATTATTATGACCGGTATGACGAAGTAAAGGAATGGGCATTAAAGACAGAGGACGAAACCGTTAAAGGATTAAAAAAATTACTTGCAGCAGAAGTTAAACCGGACTATATTTTAATAGGCATTTCAGGACTTTTAATATTTAACACACCGAAAATAGTTCGGGAACTTACTTTGTCAAGCTTTAAAAAAATCACCAAAATGTGTAAAGAAGCAGGCATTCCAAGCCAGATTCACTGCTGCGGTCCGGAGAAGGCGCTTATAGAAATGTGTGCAGAAGAAACAGATTTAAATAGCATTAACCCTTTAGAAATTCCTCCTATGGGAGATTGCATTCTTAAAGAAATAAAAGAAAAATTCGGCAAAAAACTTTCTTTAATGGGCAACCTTCACACAACAGAAGTAATGTTGAAAGGTTCTACCAAGATTGTAGAAGATGCAGCAAAAAAAGCTATTGATGATGCAGCAGAAGACGGTGGATTCATTCTTTCAACAGGCGACCAATGTGGAAGAGACACACCCGAAGAAAACATATTCAAAATGATAGAAGTAGCACGCACATACGGAAAATATTAAAGCAGATTATTATTTAAATCATTCAAAGATTAGAAATTTCAATGTAGTCGCAGACCCTCGGTCTTCTGAAGTAGTAGCTGCAAAGCGATAGCTTTGCTTAAGTTATAAAAAGGAGATAATCAATATGCCCAAAAAACAAACAATTATCGGACCGTCTTTACCAAATATTCCATGGGAAGAAAAACCAAAAAGCTGTAAAGACGTAGTTTGGCGTTCAACTCTTAATCCCATCATAACACGTGATGCCGTGCCAAGAGCAAGCACTATTTTTAACAGTGCTGTCATTCCATATAAAGGTGCCTTTGCAGGGGTCTTCCGTTGTGATTCCAAAAGTTATGAAGAATGTCTACACTTCGGTAAAAGTAAAGATGGTTTTAAATGGGATATAAATCCTGAACCCATTAAGTTAATCACCGGCGATCCGGACCTTGAGCAAGAAGGGACCGGATACGATCCGCGTGTCTGTTGGTTAGAAGATAGATATTATATAACATGGTGCAACTCTTATTACGGACCAACAATCGGAGTGGCACATACAACCGATTTTAAAAAATATTATCAATTAGAAAACGCTTTTTTACCGTTTAATCGCAATGGCGTTTTATTTCCAAGAAAAATTAACAATAAATACGCTATGCTGAGTCGTCCCAGCGGTCCGGGTCATAATACATTTGGGAATATTTTTTACAGTGAGAGTCCTGATATGAACTATTGGGGCAAACACCGGTTAGTTATGAAAACCAAACCTGGCTGGCAATGTGCAAAAATCGGAGCAGGTCCGATTCCCATTGAAACTACTGAAGGTTGGCTTTTAATTTATCACGGAGTAAGAATAACATGCAACGGATTTATTTATTGTGCAGGAGCTGCTTTACTAGACATTGATAAACCATGGAAAACTCTTTACAGAACCGGTCCCTATATAATGGCTCCCTGGGAAATATATGAATGTGCCGGAGACGTCCCAAACGTTGTTTTTCCATGTTCAACATTATCTGATGCCCCGACAGGCCGTATCGCTATATATTACGGTGCAGCCGATACTACAACATGTCTCGCTTATACACAAGTAGACACCCTGATTGACTATATAAAATCAAATTCTATTAAATAAATTTAAGATATTTATGTCCAAAACAAATAAGGAAGATATTCAAATCCTAAGAGACTTAGCAAAGCAATACGCAGAAATTTGCGCAAATCCAATTCAGGAAGAAAAACGTAAACTATGGAGTGACCATTTTAGTTTAAAAAAAACTCGTCCGCCTATATTGGTTTCTTTTGGAATGTGGAACCTTTGGTGCAGAGAAGTTTTTGCAGATAAAGCAATGAAATGCAAGGACTCTTTCTACCGCAATCGTGAAAGAATACTTCGTTTGAAACTCTTTCACAATTCTATAGGAGATGATTGTGTTTTTGAGCCTTGGATTACTCTCGATGCCTCTCGAGGACTATGGAAAGAAGAATGGGGAGTAAAAGTTGATAGACACACCTCATCTTTAGATGGTGGTGCTTGTAAATATGATCCTCCGATAAAAGATTGGAGCGATGTTAAAAAACTTAAAGCACTACATCCCCAAGTTTATGAAAAAGATACAAAAATAAGATATTCAAAACTTTACGATGCAATTGGTGATATTTTAACTATTGATGTAAGCAGGGACCCTATTTATTTCGGTTTTGGAGCAGATATTTCTACCGATTTAGGTAAATTACGCGGTATTGAAACATTTATGCTGGATATGTACGAAAGTCCCAAGGAATTACATAATCTTTTGGCTTTTATGAGAGATGGAATCTTAACCAATAACCAGGAAGCAGAAGATGCCGGTCATTATTCTCTAACTTTGCATAGTAACCAGGCTATGCCATATGTAAACGAGTTGTCCTGGCCAAAACCCAATACACCTTGCAAGCGGAAAGATCTCTGGGCTTTCTTTGCAGCACAAGAGTTTACTCTAGTATCCCCGGAATTTCATGATGAATTTTTATTTCAGTATCAAATACCTATTATGGAGAAATACGGTCTTGTTCATTATGGTTGTTGTGAAGACCTGACCAGAAAGATAGGCATGCTTAGAAAATTAAAGAACCTGCGCAGTATCGCTGTAACGCCTGTCGCAAATTTAAATAAATGTGTCGAGCAAATAGGTAATGATTATGTAGTCTCGTGGCGGCCAAATCCAACAGATATGGTTTGTGCAAGCTGGGATGAAAACCAAATAAAAAAGATTATAGATGATGGAAAAGAATCTTGCAAGAACAACATTTATCATATTCTTTTGAAAGATGTGGAAACATGTCAGGGAGAACCGGACAGATTAGCTCGCTGGATAAAAATAGTTAGAAATATTGTTGAAAAATAATCTATGCGCGGAAGTCGGATCCACAGGACCGACTGAGCACATGATCCCGAAAAATTGAGGGAAACACAAGAATGATGTCCAATGTCCTAAGTTAAGAAATAAAGGTATGTAGTTTGTAAAGTTTTAATCTTAACCCTATAACGCAATAACCCTAAAACCCTATAACTCTAATGCACATTACACAAATAAATATATGACTGCAAAAAAAATAAAAATTGCAATCGTTGGTACTGGTGGTATGGCACATTATCATGCTAATATTTTTAAGACTATTAAAGATTGTATTATCACTGCATGTTGTGATATTAACCGGGAACGTGCGGAAAATTACGCAAAAGAATTTGGAATTAATAAAGTATATACTGACTATAAAAAAATGCTTAATGAATGTCAGGATATTAATGCTGTTGTAGTTGCAACTTCAGATGCATTCCATGCAACGGTAAGTATTGCATCATTCAAAGCCGGAAAACATGTGTTTTGTGAAAAACCAATCAGCACAAATATTTCAGACACAATAAAAATGATTGAGGCATCAAAAAAATCTAATAAAATAAACATGATTAATTTTGGATACCGTTGTTCTTCTGCTGCAATAAAAGCTGCTGAATTGTTAAAGGAAGGCAAATTAGGGGAAATAAAGCACATAGAAGCAAGTTATCTTCAATCGTGGGTTGCACTGGCAAAACCGGAAGATTTGGACGGTAATTGGAGATTGAGTAAGAAGTTAGGTGGAACTGGAGTTCTTGGCGATATAGGTTGTCATATTCTTGATTTAACGACTTTTGTTGCAGGAGATATATCCAAAATACGATGCACGCTTAAAACCCATAAAATACCTAATTTAAAAAATAATGTTGCAGGAAAAACGGTGTTGGATGCGAATACATCTGCATTTATTTTAGGAGAGTTCAAAAACGGTGCTTTAGGAATAATTCATGCTACCCAGTTTGCTACCGGACATGCAAACAGTTTGAGATTAAGAGTTTATGGGAGTTTAGGAGCAGTTGAAGTTGACCTTGATACTTCATATACTGACCTTAAGGTATTTTTTTGCAAGAAAAATCAGGAGAAATGGGGAGATATGAAATGGAATTTTATACACTGTGGTAAAATAACAGATAATCAAAACAAATTTATAATATCAATAAAAACAGGAAAACAGCACTCCCCAACCTTTGAAGATGGATTTAAAATACAGAAATATCTTGATGCTTGTTTTAAATCAGATAAAAACAACGGCAAACCTGTGAACTTATATTTAGGGAGTTAAAATGAATAAAATTAATGTTGTAGTATGGAACGAATTCAGGCATGAAAAAGAAGATAAAAAAGTTTCTGATATTTATCCTAAAGGTATTCATAATGCAATTGCTGACTTTTTAAGAAAAGAATCGGACTTTGACATAAAAACTGCTACATTGGATGAACCCGAACATGGTTTACCTAAGAATATTTTGGATAAAACTGATGTTCTTATCTGGTGGGGACATATGGCGCACGATGAAGTTGACGATAAAGTCGTTGATAGTATTCAAAAAAGAATTCTTGAAGGTATGGGATTAATAGTTCTACATTCAGGTCATTATTCAAAAATTTTTAAACGGCTTATGGGAACCACCTGTAAACTTAACTGGCGCGAAGCAGACGAAAGGGAACGACTCTGGGTAATTGAACCTTACCATCAGATTACTCAGGGAATTAATTCTTACATAGAACTTGCCAAAGAAGAGATGTATGGTGAAAGATTTGATGTTCCGGAACCTGATAAAGTTCTATTTATAAGCTGGTTTCAAGGTGGAGAAGTATTCAGAAGTGGTCTTACATACACCCGGGGTTTCGGAAAGATATTCTATTTCCAACCCGGGCATGAAAGTTACCCAAATTATTATAACGAACAAATTCAAAAAATATTATGTAATGCTGTGCATTGGGCAAATTTTTCAGGCAATAAATCAGTTGCAAAAGAAAGTCAACATGTAGAAAAATCACTTGAAAAAATAGTTTAATGTATCGAAATTTCAATTTTTTGCAGAGATAACGAGACTGTGTCTTCAATATCAGCTGGTCTGTAGCTGCAAAGTGAAACTTTGCTTAACTTGACAAAGTTAATATTAAAAAAGGAAGGTACAAATGATAATCATTGGAGAAAGAATTAACGCAACAAGAAAGAGTATCGGTGAAGCAATAGTAAAGAAAGATTCTAAATTTATTCAGCAGGAAGCATTAAACCAGGTTAATGCCGGAGCAAACCTGCTTGATTTAAATTGCGGAATGAGCGTAAAAAATGAAATGAGTGATATGGAGTGGTTAGTTAATATTGTTCAAGAGGTAACAGATATTTCTCTGGTGATAGACAGTCCTAATTATGAGGTAATTGAATCAGGACTTAAATTATGCAAAAAAAAGGCAATGGTTAATTCAATCACAGGGGAAAAAGAAAGAATTAAAATGATACTACCAATGGTAAAAAAATATGACACGGATGTAGTTGCACTAACGATGGATGAGAAAGGTATGCCTCACACCTCTCAAGAACGACTATCTATTGCAGAAAGTATAATTAACGTTGCAAAAGAATATAATATTTCAGCTGATAGAATATATTTTGACGCCCTGACAAGACCTGTCAGTACAGAACCTGACCAAACGATAGAATTTTTAGAAGCAATAAAATTAATAAAAAGTAAACTTGGAGCAAAAACAGTATGTGGTTTAAGCAACATATCTTTCGGATTACCTAATAGAAAACTACTCAATTCAACATTTTTAGCAATGGCGCTGTATGCAGGACTGGATGCCGCTATAATAGACCCTACTGACAGGCTAATGATGACAACTCTTAGAGCATCAGAAGCACTTTTAGGAAAAGACGAATATTGTTTAAATTATATTACAGATTTCAAGAAGGAGAAGGCTACATGACAAAACCAAATCCTGATTTTAACAGATTACGCAAAGTATTATTAAGGGAAGGAGAACCCGACCGCGTTCCTTTTTTTGATCTTTTTATAGATGGAATATTTATGGAAGCAGTTATAAATAAATCTTTTGATAAACTTGATTTTAAAACAAGAGCCGGTAAAGAACAATATTGGAAATGGATAATAGAATTTTATTATCAGGCAGGTTATGATTATGTTACTGAAGGAATAGGGGAAATTTTTCCACGCTCTAATCGTTTGAAAGGACAAGATACTGCATCTTCAACCGGCGATACGAGAACATGGCAGGATGAACATCACGGGGCAATAGAAAACCGGCAGGATTTTGAAAAATATCCCTGGAATAATCTTAAACCTATTAATTTGTCACATTTTGAATTTATGTCAAAAAACCTTCCTGACGGGATGATGTTGATTCCTTGCGGTCCCGGCGGAGTATTAGAAAATGTAATGTGGCTGATGGGTTACGAACCGATGTCATATGCAATATATGAAGACCCGCAGTTAATTCAGGATATGTTTGATAAAGTCGGCGGGACTCTTGTTAAAACATTTGAAACATTATGCCAGTTAGATAAAGTTGGTGCTATGGCGGTAGGCGACGATATGGGATTTAAAACTCAAACCATGTTTTCTCCTAAAATATTACGTAAATATGTTTTTCCCTGGCAAAAAAAAATCGTTGAAGTTGCCCATAAACATAATCTTCCTTTCATACTGCATTCTTGCGGAATGTTAGACAACATAATGGATGACCTCATAGATGATGTGGGCATAGATGCAAAACACTCTTATGAAGATGTAATTATGCCGGTTACTGAAGCAAAGAAAAAATATGGCAATAGAGTAGCAATTATGGGTGGCGTAGACATGGATAAATTAAGTAGTTTGCCGGTAGATAAATTTCGCCTTTATGTCCGAAATATAATTAAGGAATGTGCACCCGGTGGTAATTATGCGTTAGGTTCAGGGAATAGTCTTGCTAACTACGTAAAAGTAGAAAATTATTTAGCAATGTTGGATGAAGGTTTGAAATACGGGAAATACCCCATTGGAAAATGAAAACACACGATGACTGCATTCCATGCTATTTTAAACAAGTATTATCTATTGTTCAAAAAGTAACAGATGACGAAAAGCTGCAATCATCTGCTATAAAAAAAGCATCTGAAATATCTTCAAAGCTATCCTTAGAAAACAGTCCGGCAGAAAATATCTATTTCATTCTTAAAGAAATTCATACTATTCTTGACTGTACTGACCCGTTCAAAGAAGATAAAATAAAATACAACAGAATAGCATTAGATATGTATCCGCAGCTGCAAAATATTGTCCGCACTTCTAAAAACCCCTTATACACGGCAACCCAAATCGCTGCTGCAGGAAACATAATCGACTTAGGAATACAAAAATCATTTAATATAACAGATACTTTAAATGAAGTGTTAAAAAATGGTTTTGGTATCAATCACTTTGATGATTTTAAAAAAAATGTTGAGAAAGCACGTAATATATTATACTTACTCGACAATACTGGGGAAATCGTTTTTGATAAAATTTTAATTGAACAGATAAAATCACATAATATTACTGTCGTTGTAAATGAAGGTCCTATTTTGAACGATGCTACTTACGAAGACGCTATTCTTGTAGGCTTGGATAAAATTGCCAAAGTCATTACTACCGGCACAGATACAATAGGAAAAATACCTGAAAGAAGTTCATCGCAATTCAAAGATGCTTTTTATTCTGCGGACTTAATCATAGCAAAAGGTCATGCAAATTATGAAATATTAAATGAAACAAATCTAAATATTTTCTTTATATTAAGAGCGAAATGCGATGTAGTAGCACAAAGTTTAGGTGTTAAATGCGGAGAATCTGCGTTATTTAACCCATATTTTGCATTAGAAAAGCAAAATTTAAGTTGAAGTTGAGTAATTAACATCTTGTTATAATATTTTGTTTTATAAAATCCTATGATTTAGAAAAAACTGTATGTTTGCGATAATCTATATCTTTATGGAAATAACCCGGCGGAAGTTTAAAATATTTTTTAAATAATCTTGAAAAAAGATATACATTGTGAAATCCTACTTTATAAGCAATGGCTTTTAAAGGCAACCTTGTATGTAAAACCATACTTTTAGCAGTTTCCAGACGAATAATCCTTAAATCTTCCATCGGAGTATGTCCTGTAAGTTTTTTATATTTTTTTAAAAGATGATCTTCACTCAGACAGACATAGTTTGCCATATTTTTCAATGTCATAGATTTGTTTAAATCTTGTGCCATAAAACTTTTTAAATTACTAACAAAAAAGTGTCTCTCTCCAGATTCGCATATTCTTGCTAATTCAATTTTGATGATTTCAAACGTTTTCTCCTGTAGTAAAACTTTGCGAGAATAATTTGATTTGTCTTGTTCCCACAACCATTTAGCTAAAAAACGAATTTTGCCGCTTGCGTCATGCATTAGAATTGGAAACTTAATCTTTCCCTGTTCTTCCCATGAAATACAGATAATTTCATTTCCTCGAATAAACCGTTCCTTATGAAATACTCCTGCATGATAAAACAGGATATCACCAGCTTTTGCACAAATCTCTTTTTTCAATATTTCTACATACATTGAACCTTTAAGGACAATGATGAGTTCATGAAAAGAGTGAGAATGTCTCGAGATTTTACAAATATAATCCTTAGTAGCATCTATTATATGATGAAATACCTCTCTAATTTTTACACTTGTTGTATTGTGTGTAATATGTGTTTCAAGAACTGGTATTGAACATTCTTTTTTATTTTTTAAGCTATTTTTTGTTTTCATATATTTATCTAAAGCTTTATTCTTAGACGGAAACATGCTAATTATATAAATTTATTTAAAATTGTCAATGGCACGTTGGTTCAATTACCTGTTTTTTCTAATTAAAATACCCTTATTTTATACTTTTTCGCATCAAGTTTCACTTGGCAGGGATGAATGCGAAATAAGTACCTTGATGCCTTGCGGCTTGCCGCAGGGAGTTTTAATAGTTTTTGAAAACTTTCATTTCTATTAGTTTTTCATTATTCAAAATGAGATTCCAAAACAAGTCCAGAATGACATTATAGTTAATAAGAGACAAAATAGTCTATTATTTGGGATATAGTCTGACTATTGATAACTATTTGCTAAATCCTGTATTCCGGCCACTGCTTACCGGTTCCTATTGAAAAAGATATATTCCCCTTTCCGTCAATAAAACTTTTCAACAGCACGGTTTTAGATAAAATGTTAAAAAAACAAAAACTTATAGATTTTAATCTTCGTCGACAAAAAAGTTTTTATATAAGCTGATAAAAATAATAAGCACCTGTTTTGGATAAAGCAAATATCTTGACAAAAAAATAGAAGTGCGTTATATATGTAGTGAAGCACAAGAAAAGATTAGGTGTAAGCAAATAGCGAGTAGTAGGTAGTTGATGTGCAAAAAGGAGGCAAAAGAAGTTTATGTTGTTTTACCCCGCAAATTGCGGGGTCATGTGCTCAGTCGGTGCAATGGCTCCGACTTCCGCGCATAGATTCCGAAAAGGCTGCTCCTGCGAAAGCGGGATGAGTTCGCAAAACCAAGGGCTAAGATAGTGAAAGCCAACAGGTTGCCGATAAACGCCAAACCACAAGCGGTTTACACGCTTGTGGCTATCAAGCCAACAAGGTTACCGAAAACAAAGGAAGTTAATTAGAGAATTAGTTAATTAGCGAATTAGATTGAAATGAACTTAATTTGCTAAATTAAACAACTAAATATCTATTGAACTTCTTTTTTTTGTTTTATTGAGTCCCCTACCGGAGACCAATAAAACAATCCCAATCACATATTCAGTTATAAATAAAAATTGGGATCATCAACCGAAAACACAAGAACAGTAGTAAATTGGAGGTTTTTATGAAAAACGCAATAAACGAAATTAAGAACAAGGAGGTTAATATGCGCAAAGCGATAAGCACACTGATATTGTCAGTCATGGTAGTAGGTACTATATGTATGGGTAACTTAGAAGCCGGTGTAAGCAGTTCAGCGATGCAGTTCTTGAAAGTAGGCATAGGCGCTAAACAGGAAGGCATGGGCGGCGCACAGGTAGCAGTAGCTGAAGATGTCAATAGCGTATATTGGAATCCGGCAGGGTTAGGTTCAGTGAGTGCGACCGAACTATCATTTATGCATTTATCACTTTATGAAGGAATAAATTATGAGTATCTGGCCATGGGACATCCTGTAAATGAAAGTTCCACAATAGGTTTACAAATAATGTATCTTAATTACGGCAGTATGGATAAGACATTAGAAGATGCAAGTGGAGCATATGATGCGGTAGGCAGTGCAGGCAGTTATAGTGCGAAGGATATGGGTGGAGCGATAAGTTACGGCAAGCAGGTAGATGAGACAATAAATGTAGGTGGTAGTTTGAAGATGGTAACCTCAAAAATAGATAGCGATAGTGCTAGTGGTTTTGGATTAGACTTAGGAGTAGAGTATGTTCCTGTAAAAGGCGGATTACAATTAGGTCTGGTGGTTCAGAACATAGGTGGTAAAGTAGGCAGCGATAGTTTGCCAGGCAACATAAAAGCGGGAATAGGTAAAAAGCTATCAGCATTTGAAGGCGAGAACAACCTAACGATAGCAGCAGATGTTAATTACGGGTTAGACAGTGCCAGTATAAAAGAGAACATAGGAATGGAGTTAATAATAGCGGAGATGGTAGGAATCAGGGCAGGATATAAGCTCGGCTATGATGAAGAGAGTTACACATTAGGCGGCGGGTTTAAGATAGCTGGAGAAAGTTCAACCTTTAATATAGACTATGCATTTATACCGACAAAAGATTTAGGCGACACGCATAGAATATCGCTTGGTATAAGGTTTGGAAATAAATAATAGAAATTAGAAATTGATAGAAATTAGTAGAAATTAATAGAAATAAAACAACAAATTTCAACAAATTTCAATAAGTTTCAATAAATTTCAGGAAATTGGAGGTTTAGTTATGGGTAAGATTATCAGATGGTGTATGATGTTAGTAGCGATAATGTTTGTAAGTTGTATGGTAACAAAAAGTTGGGCTGATTTTTATCCCGGGACTGCTGACAATATTTATAAAGATTTTACCAGAGTAGCAGCAGGCTGGTATTTTGGTTTTGCTGTTTGTGGAAATCCATACACCGCAGAAGCTCTTAATGCAGATGGAACTCCTTCAGGTCACGGATTTGGAGGGTGTTTATTAGAAAAATATGGGGGAAATCCGGCCCCTTATCTGGTTGTGACTGGAATTGATACTGCCGGTGCAACAAAAGCGGAAATATATATATCTCAATGGGGTGGACATAGTGGTACATTAGATGAAACGTTTAGTGTGAATCGTAATCTTAATTCTGCTGCACCGTGGGTACCTTTACCACTACCTGTTGGTACATCTCAGCGTGGTGATAATTACTTTAGATGTTTATATAACACAGTGGCAACAGCTGTTCCATTAACTGGTGCAGGCTCAATAGTTGCAGGTGATAATAGAGTTTATTTTACTGCTGGTTCTCAGCCTATTGGCATGCCATTTTTATGGATATATTCAACTACAGTGCGTGTTTATTATAGCAGTTCAAAAGCTCATCCTACAGGTACTATCACTTCACCGACTCCAGGAAGTGCATTAGGCGATAGTCCGATTTTCACTGCCAATGTGCCTGCATATACAGGTGGTATAAGACAAGTGGACTTTATAGGATGGTATAAAGATATTAATTGGGAAGGCGATGGTCGTTTTCAAAACTGGCATCATACATATAGAGACGGTACACTTCTTAGACATATAGGCACTGGTATTCCTAATATATCAGGACAAGTCACAGTAACATGGGATACAACTTGGATACCTGATCAGGACCAACCAATGAAGGTGTTAGCTCGCATAGTAGGTAACGACGGTATGTGTTATATCACAGATACAGTTGACGGCCTTACATTATCCAGGACCACATATAATGTAAAGTTAATTTCCTCATATGATGTTCCAGCGGGCTTTGATATCGCTACTTGGTCACCAGAGAAGACCTGTCATTATAACATTGATACAATGGACAACGCAACAGCTGCAAAACTTATTGTACATACATGGAATGGCGTAGGAGAGGAAAATGATCTTTTCACTCACAAAATACTTACTAACAATCAAACTACTCTTCCTGCTTCTATACGTGAATTTGGTATCAATGGTACAAGGTTAGTGGATGCTGGCGGCCAATATGTAGGTCCGATAGGCGCAGAGATGGCTCCCGCTTTTAATACTTATGATATTCCAAATGTAAGTATTCTAACAGCTGGCGTAAACACATTTTATGCGAAGTGCAATACACAACATCATGCACTTGAGATAAACTGGCCAGGACCGATGATATTAGTGAAATATACTACTGGTGGTCTGCCTACAGCGCATGTGCCGGTAATAAGCCCGACAAGCGGAGAAACACCTTTAGCAGTAACAATAACCTGTGATGCAGGTGATACCATAAGATATACAACAGACAACTCACCTGTTACTTCAACATCTGATATATGGAGTAATAAGACCATTTATGGCGCATGCACATTAAAATCAAGGGCATTTGCAACAGGTAAGAATGGGAGTCCAACAGCGACCGCAACATATACAGGTTCTTCGGTGCAAAACGGAAACCCAAGAGGGTATCTGCCTGTAACGGTTGCAGCCGGCAGTTATGAAAGATATGACAAGCCGGTAGAAGTATCGGTTAATTTTTCATCATATATTAGTGAAGTTGGTTTCAGCGGGAATTTTGCTGAAGGTTCATTAAGAGTCAAAGAGACGGATAGTTCAGGTAATCTTAAAACCGGCAAAGAAAATATTGCTTTCCAATTTGAGAAGGATGCAGGTTATAGTGCGTCAAGTAATGCATCCGGTATTATTACCTTTATCATGGACGGACTCACATTGGCAAATACAAGCAGGTATTTTAAAATATTTTTTGATACAGATGAGACTATGTCTGTCGGCAATTTTGCTAATCAGGTAACAGTAACGGACGGTGTAATAGATGAAGGACATAGCAGTTATAAAATAATGACGCAGAATGCAACATATTATTATTCCAAAGCAGGATGTGCATTTTCAAGCATTGTTGATAAAGATGGTAACGACTGGGTAGGTTATACAACAGCAGGTACCCTAGGCAATCAATACCGAGGGATACCTAACATGATCCATCCTGAAGGCGGTTTTCATCCTAATTTTATTAATGGTTCAAGTAGCCTTGTTAGTGTAGGTCCGGTTAAGACAAAGATTTTTTCATATGTAGATAGTGGCGGGCGATGGGAGTGTTATTGGGATATATATCCGAAATATGCAAAGATGACACTTACAAAAGCTGGTCACAAGTATTGGTTTTTATATGAAGGAGTACCGGGTGGCGGTGCGTGGAATACAACAGATGCCTGTGTCCGGTCAAATGGAACAAGAAATTTACTTGATTGCGACCAAGCTACTGCAAACGCATGGGTGGGTGACATAACTCCTGAGTGGGTATATTTTGAAGATAGTTCTATTACCAATCCCCGTTCTCTTTTCTTTGCACATCACGAAGATGATAGTTTAGTAGATTCAAATTGGAGAATCAAGTACCAGTCAGATGATTATTGTACAGTATTTGGATTTGGTAGAAATGGTTGGACAGGTTCATCTGATCCAACTAGTCCAGATAATCAAGGGTATATGAGTGTATTACCTGCACATTTTACACTGGGGCTTTATGATAGTAAAACGTATGCAGATATGACTAAGGTGGTAGATTCAGCATACCGTGATTTGACTGTGACACCGGGAACACCGGGACCACAAGCTCCGGCAGAGCCGATAAAACTTAATCCTGACAATCATCATTACTTTACTTACAAAAATAAGCCGACAGTTCTGGTTGGCTCTAATGAACATTATGGTGCAGTATTGAATGGTGATTTTGACTATATCACATATTTGAATGAAATCCAATCCAAAGGACTTAACTATACCCGCATATTTAGTGGAGTATATATTGAGCCAAATCCGTATATGTGTACTCCTCGTTGGTGGGGTATTTGGGATAATACGCTTGGTCCAACTAATAGCGCCTTTCTCTGTCCTTGGGCAAGAAGCACTACTGTTAAAGGATTTGCGGGGGATACAAACAGCTACAAGTTTGACTTAACCAAGTGGGATGATGCAGGCACGCCAGCTAATTCATATTTCCCCCGACTCAAGGATTTTGTTAAGCAAGCTGATGATAGAGGTATAGTAGTAGAACTCGTCTTTTTCTGTCCTTACTGGTGTAATGATGCCGGAACACTTGCGCTTCCTAATATGTGGGACCGCTCTCCCATGAAGGCAAGTAATAATGTCAACAGTGTAGGAAATACAGTATCTTGGAATACCACTGGTTCTAATATGGTCTGGGATATTAACAATAATGACGGTTTGACGGTCTATATGTCTTCTATGGTTACTAAAATAGTTCAGGAGTTAAATGAATATAACAATGTCATTTATCAGCCGGGTATTGAGACTTATAAGGGTGATGGAACAGATGCTCATCCTGGTGTTGTTATGAGAACTACATTTGAGCAATTCGTTAATTCTAAAATTGTTGCGGCAGAGTTATCACTTTCGAAAAAACACATTATTTCTCAAAATGGTGCTTTAGGTATTGGTGCAGTTAATCCGGGTGTGTCTTTTCTTAACTGGGATGCACACGCTACCGGCAGTTATATTAGTAATTACTTGAGTTTCAATATACCTCTGGGAAATGATGAGATTACATATGCAGGGAAAGCAGATGGTACTTATCGTGGTTGGGGATGGGAATGGATCATGAAGGGTGGTGCACTATATAACATGCTTGATTTATCATTCACCACGCCTCACGCAGATGGTTCATTTTCTGCTAATCAAACCCCTTGCGGATATGATGATCTTCTTGGTGGAAGTCCAGCGTTACGTACTCAATTGGGGATTTTGAAAAAATTTATTCATTCTGTTAATTTTGTAAAAATGGTACCTAATGGTTCGGCACCTAGTGGTTCAATAGGGCTGCTTGGTAATAATGGTAATAAACAACAGGTTTATTATTTTGCAACCAAACCAGTTTCTTTTACGGCCACTAATTTACAAGCCGGCAGTTATAAAGCCGAGTGGATTGATGTCTTAAATTTGAACACAGACGGGACATTGAAGGTAGTGGGGACACCACAAACATTTACCGCAACAGGTAGCCAAAGTATAACTGTTCCGAGTTATAGTGGTACTGATATAGCACTACGGATACTAGATAATGTCGGTGTGCCAGTTGTAAGTATAAGCACAATAGGAGTAATAAATGGCAGTAATCCGCCCGCTACATTAACAATAAAAGCAGATGCGACTAGCACACCCAGCAGTATAGGTATAAAACAAATAGATTTTTACAATAGCAGTACATTACTTGGAACAGATAACAGTGCGCCATACGAATGTGTATGGGTAACTCCTGCAGGCTCAGCGAATTACAGTATAACAGCGAAAGCGACCGATAATAATAATGCTACTACGACATCTGCAGCATGGATAGTATCAGTCGGAGGTAGTACTCCACCACCATCGCAGCATGCATATCACCCTGAAGATCTAAATTCAACATTGCCATGGTCGGTAAGTTCCGGAACAACAACGATACAGGCAGAAAATTACGATACAGGTGGAGAGAACGTGGCATACCATGATAGAGATACTACTAACCGAGGATCATATAGACCAAGCGAGGGTGTAGATGTATATGGTAATACAAGTGATACAGGTGGTGGGTATCATGTAGGTTATGTCCAGCCAGAAGAATGGCTTGAATACAGCATAAATGTGGCACAAGACGGCGATTATAATGTAAGGCTACGAGCAAGCAATGCTCCTGCTAGTGCCGGACCTATACATATAGAATTCATCAAGGATAGTTCAGCTAATAAAATAACGCCAGCAATAACAGTAGCAGCAGATACAGTATGGCGTGATATAGAAGTTTCATCCAGAATAGCCTTAACCGCCGGCAACCAGATAATGAAGTTGGTAATGGAAGCAAATGCTGCAACATGGTGTGGCGATTTAAATTACATTGAATTAATAAAGGTAAGTGGTGAGGCGCCTAATACAGTAGCAACACCTACGATTAGCCCGGCAGCAGGACCATACTCAGGTTCTGTTACTGTAACACTTGGCTGTGCAACCAGCGGAGCGGAAATAAGATATACGACAGATGGAACAGATCCGACATCATCTTCAACACTATATTCTGCACCGTTTACACTAACAGCAAGTGCAACAGTCCGAACTCGTGCGTTTAAAGCTACTATGACTGACAGTTCTGTAAATAGTGTCGCATATACAGTAACAAGTGTTTCAACTCAACAGTCATATGGCAACACACCAGCAGGAACTCCATGGCAGATAGTAACAGGGACAACAACGATAGAAGCAGAAAATTACGATTGGGTGCCAAGTGGTACGTCTGCTGAAAAGACATATCATGATAGTGATTCTATTAACCGTGGTGGTGCATACAGAGCAAGTGAAGGTGTAGATATAGAATCAATCGCTATTGCCAGTAATGGCTACGATGTAGGGTATTGTCAGTCTGGCGAGTGGTTGGAATACAGTGTAAATGTAAATCAAGGTGGTGACTACAAAGTAATAGCGAGAGCAGGTCGTGGAATTTCAGGTTCAGCTCCGTTCCATATTGAATTTGGTCCGCATGATGCAACAAACATTGTAACCCCATCAGTAAGTGTACCTAATACCGGTGGATGGCAGACATTTACAGATGTAACAGTTGCAAATTCAATAACACTTACAGCAGGCGACCAGATAATGAAGTTAGTAATGGACTCCGGTAGTACAGATGCTGGTAATTTTGATTATATTAAGTTAATAAGCCTAACTGCAGATACAACACCGCCATCAGTAAGTGTGGTAACACCAACAAGCATAACGGGTAGCGGAGTAGTTGTAACTTGGACGACAAATGAACCTGCAAACAGTAAGATAGAGTATGGCTTAACTACAAGTTATGGAAGTGCAACGACAGTAACAGATATCGCTGGTGTATACACTCACAGTGTTACACTAAGCGGACTTACCCAAAACACAGTTTATCATTACAGGATAGTGTCTGTAGATATGAATGGCAATATAACAACGAGTGGTGATTACAGTTTTACAACTACTAAAAATGATCCTACTCCGCCGATAATAACCAGTGTCCGAGCCAGTGTAACAACAAATGGTGCCATAATAACATGGACAACCGATGAGAATTCCGACACTCAGGTAGGATATGGCACAACAACGGCATT
This sequence comes from Elusimicrobiota bacterium, assembly GCA_028718185.1. NCBI lineage: Bacteria > Pseudomonadati > Elusimicrobiota > Elusimicrobiota bacterium. The sequence continues at coordinate 34,379 of JAQUMH010000011.1, read as the reverse complement.
AGGCACCACAACTCCATTAGATTCAACATTAGTAAGGTTACACAGTGTTTCCATTCCCGGGTTACTGAAGAACAAAACCTATTATTATAAGGTCTATAGCCGTGACTCATCAGACAATCTTGCAACATCAGCACAATATAGTTTTAAGACACTTAATAACATAAAGCACAGGATATATACCTATTACTATGATGACGGGACAACGACAACCAAAGTAGGAGCATCAGCATCAGCAAGTTTGAAATTCAAGGTTCAGGTATATAATTTGGATGAGAACAGTTTAGCGACCGATTACACCGGGACAGTAACACTTACAACCAAGAACAGCAAGAGTAGTGTCCTTGATACTACTGATTCAACTTTAATTGAAGCAGATGCAGGAGAGAAGGAAGTCGCAATCCCGTTCCGTAGCGATATAAATACAATTGAACTGACCGGAGACGTTACAGCTCCGGTAGTGATAAATTTCAGTGATATGTATATAGCGAAATTAGTAGGCTACCAGGGTGGTTCAATACGAGGCTCCAACGGTTTAAAGATACTGATACCCACAGGTGTCCTGTCTGCAAACAAGTATCTTGCATCAATAAAAACGAGTGCAGCGCCGGCAGTTAGGAACACAATGAAATATGTTAATACAGTTAATCCGATATGTTATGATTTTGGCGAGTTATCATTTGGAACCGGAAATGCGCCGGTATTGGAAAACCAGGTATTTACAAGAGCAGTTAACATAACAATACCATATACAAAAGCGGATATAGGGACATTAAACGAAGATGGACTTAGAATCTACTACTGGACCGGTACAGATTGGGAATTGGTTACAGGAATCCAGACAGTAGATAAATCAAACAATACGGTAACCGCAACAGTCAAACACTTCTCAACATATCGTATATTGGGCAGTTATGTATCTGCTGATATGAGTAATGTTAAAGTGTATCCGACCCCATATAATCCTAATACAGCGGTTCAGGGTAAGTTGAAGATAATTAATTTACCAATGAACTGTATAATGAAGTTGTATAGTGTAACGGGTGAAAAAGTCAGGGAACTCAAAGAAATAGACTTTGGTAATCTTGGCTGGCTCGAGTGGGATGGTAAGAATGATGATGGTGACAAAGTAGGTAGAGCAGTATATATTTACCAGATAGAAGACGCTGCCGGTAACAAGAAGACAGGTAAGTTCGGATTGATAAAATAAGAGAAGTGTTATAGAGTTAATAGAGTTAATAGAGTTTATAGAGTTAAAACCCTATAACGCTAAAACCCTAAAACTCTATAACTTTTATATAATTCCGAAAAGGCTGCTCAAGGGAAACCTTGATGAGTTCGCAAAACCAAGGGCTAAGATAGTGTAACCCAACAAGTTGCCGATAAGCGACAAATAAGAAAAACAGGTAAAGGTAGAGGTAAAGATAAAGAAAGACAACAAATAAATACCTGGACTATCAAGCTAGCAAGGTTATCGAAAACAGAAAGAAGTGGATTAGAGAATTAGCGAATTAGTTAATTAGGTTAAAGAATACACCTAATAACTATTTAGTTAGTTTTCTGGTACGCTTTTTTTTTGTTTATTTGAGTCCCCTACCGGAGACTAAAATAAACAATCCCGATAACATATTCTGTTATAAATAGAAATCGGGATCATCAACTCAAGAACAAGAGAACATTAGAACATAAGAATAGTTTTTAATGGGGAAATATTTATGAAGAGAGTAACGTCAGTCCAATGTCCGAAGTCCAATGTCCGAGGTTTAAAGTCTTTAATCTTCAATCTTAAATCCAGTATTTTCTTCTTTCTTCTTTCTTCTTGCCTCTTGCTTCTTGCTTCCAGTAACACAAGCGCATCATTTAACAAGGCATCTGTCGGCACCAGCGGCGCCCAGTTCCTTAAGTTAGGTGCAGGTGCAAAGTACATAGGGCTTGGCGGCGTAGGTGTAGTAGGCAGCGGCGATGCCAGTGTTATTTATTGGAACGAAGCCGGATTAACCGGATTAGATAGACCTGCAATAAGCATAATGCATAGTATGTGGTTAGCTGATATAGGTTACAGTTATGTAGGGTATGAACATCCTGTAACAGGAATAGGCGTAATAGGTATAGGAGTTCAGTATTTAAATTACGGCACTATAAAAGGCGCAGATGAGAACGGTGTAGAAGAGAGCAGTTTTAGTCCGAGTGACACTTCCACTACTTTGAGTTACGGCAATAAGCTAAACGAAGACTTGTCTATTGGTGTAGGTATAAAATATATAAGCAGTAAGATAAAGAACAGCGGAAGTGCGATAGCAGGTGATTTAGGTTTGTTATACAAACAATCAGACAGTAACCTTAGTATAGGGTTAGCAATGCAAAATGTAGGCGGCAAGATAAAGTATGAAGACCAGGCTGACAATTTGCCTATGGTGGTCAGGTTAGGGTTTGGGTATGAGGTTATGGATGCGTTATTATTAGTAGGCGGTATAGAAGCATCAAATGACAAGGCAATTAATGTTGCTATTGGCGGTATGGGAAGCGAGTATACATATAGAGTGAATGAAGATACAAATATAGTAGGCAGGTTAGGGTATAATGCGAAGACAAAAGACATAGGCGGGTTAAAAGGTTTAAGTTTAGGCAGCGGGGTAGGATATAAAGGATACCAGTTGGATTATGCGTTTGTCCCGTTTGGCAATTTAGGTGATACGCACCAAGTGTCTATGAATGTGAAATTCTAAGAAAACATATTAAAAGATTGAAAGATTGAAAGATTTTCTAATTTTTAAATCTTTTAATACAGTTAATAATCTTTTCAATTGATTTTATGGAGTTAAGCAAATGGGTGCAGTTATCAGAAAGTTTATGATGCGTGCAGTACCAATAAGGAAATTTGTTTTAGTTGTAATGGCGATTGGATTGGCAACGGCGGGAACTATTAATGCGGCAACGTATTATGTTGCCACAACCGGTAATGATGGAAATCCTGGAACTGAAGCATCACCGTGGCGGACCATACAGAAAGGAGCCAGTACTGCAGTGGCAGGAGATACAGTTTATATCAAAACAGGAACCTATACAGGACAGGTTGATGTTAAGAATTCAGGCAGTGCCGGAAAATACATTACTTTCTCGGCATATCCGGGTAATACGGTTACAATTGACGGTAGCGGCGTAGATTTTACGAATAATCGTGACGGCGGAATATTCCAGATATGGGATAAATCTTACATCAAAGTAAACGGTTTAAGAATAATCCATTCCGGATATGCAGGTTTATATGCAAACAAATCAGGCGGCGGTCAAAATGCTCCGTCTTATATTGAGTTTACGAATAATTACATTGAAGATACTTGGGCGTCTGCAATACTTATAATGGGTGGAATGGCTGCAAATGGATATGGTCAAGGTGTTATTATATCAGGGAATACTGTTTACAATGGTCATAATCAAAATCCTACTCAGAATCATGAAGTGATTTCAGTAGGAGGCGGGCAGAACAATTTTGATATATTCAATAACTATATCAGTTATTCATTCGGTGGAGTGTTTGATTCAAAAGATGGTGTATCTAACGGTAAGATTCATGATAATACAATCACAAATTGTGATTATTCAGGTATATATATAGATGCATATAATAATGGTGCACGTAACATACAAGTATATAATAATAAAATATTCAATCAGAGGAATGCAGGAACAGATTGCAATGGAATTAATGTTGCATCAGAACAACCGGGCGGAGTTCTTGATGGCGTGTATATATATAATAATTTAATATACAATAATCCGGGAACTGCCTTAAGACTGACAAGAGATAGTCAAGGAACTGTAAAAAATGTAACATTTGAGAACAACACAATATATAATAATGGTATAGGAAATTCAGATAGAGGTGGAATATATCTTGAGTATACTCCGGCGACTGGTATTATAATACGAAACAATATATTTGCAAATAATAATTCATTCCAAATTAGAAGTGATGTTGCAGGTGCTACCATAACTAATAACGTAGTATATGGCACACAACCATATGGTTCAGGTTCAAACGTTATAACCTCAAATCCGTTATTTATATCTACAAGTATACCTGATTTCCATCTTCAAGCTACATCTCCGGCGATAGATAAAGGTTCTTCGGCTTCATTTGTTCCATCAGTTGATTATGCCGGCACGACAAGACCACAAGGTGCGGGTTATGATATTGGAGCTTATGAATACGGCAGCACAGTATCACCTGCGATAACAGTAACAGCACCCAACGGTGGTGAGTCATGGGCTGTAAATAGCAACCAGACAGTAACATGGACCAGCGCTGGAACAGTAGGTAATGTTAAAATAGAAATTTCAACTGATGGCGGAACCACTTGGTCAATATTAAATTCAAAATCAAGCATAACAAACGACGGCAGTGAATCGGTAACAGTACCCAATACGCCAAGCGCTACTTGTCGTATAAGAGTATCAGAGACAGACGGCAGTCCTACTGATACGTCCAATGCCAACTTTACTATAACTGCACCAGTATCGCAATCTCCATACGGCGGAACTGCAAGAAGCATACCGGGCACAATTCAGGTAGAAGATTTTGATAATGGCGGAGAAGGAGTAGCATACCACGATACTGACGGCGTAAATGAAGGTAATTTATATAGAACCGCAGATGGTGTAGACATAGAAGCCACAACAGACACCGGCGGCGGTTATAATATCGGCTGGACACTTGCAGGTGAATGGCTGGAATATACAGTTAATGTAGTAACTGCAGGGACATACACATTGGAAGCCCGCGTGGCATCCGAAAGTGTTGGCGGAAAGTTTCACGTAGAATTCAACGGCACTGACAAAACAGGTCCCATCACAGTTCCAACTACCGGCGGCAATCAGACATGGACAACAGTGTCAAAAACAGTTTCTCTGTCATCAGGCCAACAGGTGATGAGAGTTGCGTTGGACAGCATAGGTGATTATAACGTTGGAAATATCAATTACATCAAATTAGTGAAACCGGGCAATGCATCACCAACGGTAAGTATAACCGCACCGGCAAACGGGGCTACATATAATACCGGTGCTTCTGTAACTATAAATTGTACTGCTATTGACAGCGACGGGACAGTAGCTAGTGTAAAGTTTTATGCAGGCAGCACGTTACTTGCAACGGATATTTCTGCACCTTACAGTTACACATGGACACCGGCAGTGGGAAGTTACAGTTTAACTGCAGTAGCTACTGATAATCTTGGAGCGACAGGCACATCACCGGCGATATCAATAACAGTAACCTACACTCCGCCAGTCAGCACAAATATTGTTAAAAATCCGGGTTTTGAATCAGGTAAAACTTCATGGTTATATTATGCCGGAGCCGGCGGGTCATTTACTGCATCAACACCGGGATATACAGGAACTTATGCAGGCAAATGCACAGTGACTGCTGCCAGCACAAATATACAACTTTATCAAACTGGGATATCGCTTAAATCAGGTACTAAGTATAGGCTTAGTTTTTCCGGATATTCAACAACCGGCAATGATGTATCGGTGCGAATATTTAAACACGTTTCGCCGTATACAAGTTACAGTGTAAGCAAGACATTTAATCTTACCACTTCATGGCAGAAGTTTACTACAGAGTTTATTGCTACCGGATTTACCGGCACTGTTAGTGACGGCAGACTACAGTTTTGGTTTGCATCATACGCGAAAGCAGGCGATGTATATTATATAGATGATGTTCAATTAGAAGAAGTCAGTATTCTTGCTGCGCCTTCACTTGTTTCGGTTACAGATGATTCCGGTAATTTAGTAATAGCAGGAAATGTGCGGGAGTATAAGGGCAGCTGCGGAATAGCTGAAGTTATAATGAAGATAACCGGAAATAGTATTGAAGAATGTATGACTACTGCTAACCCGTATAGTGAACCGGAAACAATAACTAATGACGGGTATTACGAGTTTAACGGAATATCTCAAACCGGCAGTTATGTTATAGAGCCGGAAAATATTAGTAATGTACGGTTCTGGCCCAGGAAGATGTCTTACAGCGGATTAAGTAGTGATTTACTAGAAGCGAATTATGTTTGCAGGCAGTTGAGTGTAACAAGAACAGTAAATCCACAAATACTAATAAACAGCGGCATGGCAGTAACGCCTTTAAACGATAGTAGCAGTGTAGACAGCGAAATAAATCTAGTGGTGCCTAAAGAAGCGTTTAGCCAATCTGTAAACATGACACTGACAGCAATAAATGTGCCGATATCAAATAAGCCTGCATTAAAAGTAGTAGGGTATGGAGTAAATATTCTAAATGACAAGAATTTACAACCGGTAAAGGAAGTAACTATAACAATAAATTATGATGACAGTGGAATAACCGGCAGTAAAGAGGCCAACTTAGTTCTTGGCTGGTATGATGAAGTTAATAATCGTTGGGTAACGTTACCTACGACAGTATACTCAGCTGACAACAAGGTAGTAGCAAAGAGCAGTCATTTAGGCAAGTTTGCGTTATTGGAGTTAGTGCCGGCAGCTGATTTAAGCAACATAAAGATATATCCTATGCCATATAATCCACTAAAAAATACTGCGGGGATGATTATAGAGAACCTGACAGCGGGAGCGGTATTAAAGATATACACGGTAGGCGGCGATTTAGTCAGGGAGCTAAGTGATAGCAATAATAGCGGCAGTGTGGTGTGGAATGGCAAAAATGAAAGTGGCAATACAGTAGCCAGCGGAGTATATATATTGTATATAAAAGGGACAACCGGAGTAAATAAAATAAAGATTGCTGTTGAAAAGTGAGACAAAGTCGCTTGTCCGCCAAATATCCAGCGTCAGGTCCGATGTCTTTGCCAGCCAACGATTTCTTGCCCGCCAAAGATTCCTTGCCCGCCAAGGATTCAGTGGAGGGAGTGGCGGGCGATGTCCAATGTCCGAAGTCAAGAAGATTGAATATTGAAAATTAGAAAAAAGGGTATAGGGTTTTAACTCTATAACAGAATTTGTATAAAACAAGGAGATCAATGAATAAAATTCTTAAGTATTTATTATTAGTTGCAGGATTGGTATTAGCATGCGGCACGGTAGTAACTTCAGAACCGATAAAACTTCATCCTATTAACAATCGTTACTTTCTCTATAAAGGTAAGCCAACAGTTCTGATTACCTCTGATGAACATTATGGTGCGGTATTAAATAAAGATTTTGATTATATCACATATTTGGATGAACTCAAGAACAAGGGGCTAAATTATACTCTCATATTTACCGGAACATATATTGAGCCGGCTGTTAATATAGCTTCGGACACCTTCAGGTGGTGGAATATTGACGATAATACTCTTGGTCCAACTAACAACGGCTTTCTTTGTCCTTGGGCAAGAAGCACTACTCAAAAAGGATTTGCTGGGGATCCGAACAGTTACAAGTTTGACCTATCCAAGTGGGATGATGCAGGCACACCGGCTAATTCATATTTCCCTCGCCTAAGAGATTTCATTAAGCAAGCTGATGATAGAGGTATAGCGGTAGTAATTGTTTTTTTCCTTCCTTTTAATGAGGCAAGTAAAGGTAAAATGTGGGAACGCTCTCCTATGAATGGTGGTAGCGGAGTTAAAAATGGTCTCCCTGGTGTAGGTAATGATATTGACGGTATAAGCAATAATGTTAACAGTGCGGGAAACATTGCGTATTTAACTTCTACTGGCGACGATAGTATTTGGGATATTCGCGATAATGGTTTGCATAATGACGGTTTGACGGTCTATATGTCTTCTATGGTTACTAAAATAGTTCAGGAATTGAATGAATTTGACAATGTCATTTACGAGTCGATTGGAGAGTCTTGGATGGGTGGTAGTATTAGGGGAATCGAATTTGACAATTACATCATTTCTAAATTTGTTACGACAGAGACATCTCTTCCGAAAAAACACCTTATTTGTCAAGGTAGAAATGCCAGTTGGGCACCAACTTATAACATCAACCCGAATGCGTCTGTTTTTTTCTACTCCGGGCCTCCGCTCAATACTATAGCAAAAAATTACTTTCATAATATACCTATAGGGCTTGATGAGCTTACATATTTAGGTATAGCCGATGCCCCATATCGTTGTTTTGGATGGAAATGGTTAATGGCTGGCGGTGCAGAATATGCTGTGCTTGATTTAACATTTACTCCGGGTCCGGGAGGAGGTTCAGGTTTAAAGGTTCTACCTTACTATACTTCTCGCTACGATTATTTCACCAACAAATCAATCTCATTTACTATCGGAGGCGGAGGTCCGGCATTACGTACTCAAATGGGAATTTTGAAGAGTTTTATGGATAGTTTTGATTTTGTAAACATGCACCCTGACAATTCAATTATAGCAGGAGCTCTTCCTTCCGGAACAACTGCGTGGGCGCTGGTTCAGGATGGCAAACAATATGCTATTTATATAGAAAAGAACATACCATCTCTTAATGTTAATCTACAAGGAGTCACAGGCACCTATAAAGTAGAATGGGTTAATACTAAAACAGGTAACATAGATAAAACAGAGACATTTCCACACACCGGAGGTACAAAAGTACTGATTCCACCGAGTTATACTGATGATATAGCACTGCGAATACTGGATACTGCCGATGTGCAGCAACCACCGGTTGTAAGTATTAGCACAATAGGAGTAATAAATGGCAGTAATCCACCTGCTACTTTAACAATAAAAGTAAACGCAACAGCATATGATGGTAAGAGCATAAACCAAGTAGATTTTTACAATAATAGTAACAACTGGATTGGAACAGACACCAGTTCGCCATATGAGTTTGTATGGACTGTTAACAATCCGGGGGATTACAGTATAACAGCGAAAGCAACAGATAGTGGCGGTTTGTCTAAGATATCTACACCACCACAAGTAGTAACAATAGGCGGTACTCCACCACCACCGCAGCATGCATATCATCCTGAAGATATAACTTCAACATTGCCATGGTCAGTAGGCTCCGGGACGACAACTATACAAGTAGAAGATTATGATATGGTAACAACAGGTAGTGGTGAGGGCATAGCATACCATGATAGAGATACTACTAACCGAAGTGGTTTATACCGACCAAATGAAGGAGTAGATATAGGAACAGACAGTGATACCGGCGGAGGAGGGTATCATGTAGGGTGGGCACAACCTGGCGAATGGCTTGAATACAGTATAAATGTGGTTCAAGATGGCGATTATAAAATAAGGCTACGCTCAAGCAATGCACCTGATATTACTGGACCAATCCACATAGAATTCATAAAGACTAGTTCAGCAGATATAGTAACGCCGTCAATAATAGTAATTCCAGATACAATATGGCGCTCAATAGAAGTTACACCCAGGATATCGCTAACCGCAGGTAACCAGATAATGAGGTTAGTAATGTTAGATAACGTAGCAACATACTGTGGCGATTTAAATTACATTGAATTAATAAGGGTAAGTAGTGGAACAGTGCCTCCTCCTCCGACAATAACCGTAACATCACCCAATGGAGGAGAGACATGGCCAGCAAATAGCAACCAGAAAGTAGAATGGACAATTCAAGGCACATGGCCAATTTTCGTAGGCAATATAAATATAGATTTATCCACAAATGGCGGGACTACATGGAATACGCTTGTCCCCAGTGTACCAGCATCAAATGGCAGTCAAGTGATAACAATCCCCAACACACCAAGCACAAACTGCCTAATAAGGGTTCAGTCCAATGGCAATGGCAGTCCTACAGATTCATCCAATGCCAATTTTACAATAACAGCACCTGATAATATATTACCGATAATAAATATAACCTCACCGGCAAATAACTCTATAGTACCGACCTCACCAATAACAATAAGTGGTACAGCATCCGATAATGTAGGGTTAAAGAGAGTAGAGGTAAAGGTTGGCGTATCAGGAATATACGAAACAGCGACAGGGTTAGCGACATGGAACAAAAGTGGCTTCTCATTAGTGAGTGGTCCTAATATAATATATGCAAGAGCAACCGATACATCAGATAATGTAAAGGTAGCAACAATAACGGTGACATATATACCGTCTACTCCGCCGATAATAACCAATGTCCGAGCCAGTGTAACAACAAATGGTGCCATAATAACATGGACAACTGATGAGAATTCCGACACTCAGGTAGGATATGGTACTACAACAGCACTTGGCACAGTATCTCCATTAGATATCAACATGACAAGGTTACACAGTGTTTCCATTACCGGGTTACTGAAGAACAAAACCTATTATTATAAGGTCTATAGCCGTGACTCATCAGACAATCTTGCAACATCATCTCAATATAGTTTTAAGACACTTAATAATATAAAGCACAGAATATATACCTATTACTACGATGATGGAACAACTACAACCAAAGTAGGCGCATCAGCATCAGCGAGTTTGAAGTTCAAGGTTCAGGTATATAATTTGGATGAGAACAGTTTAGCAACCGATTACACCGGGACAGTAACACTTACAACCAAGAACAGCAAGAGTAGTGTCCTTGATACTACTGATTCAACTTTAATTGAAGCAGATGCAGGAGAGAAGGAAGTCGCAATCCCGTTCCGTAGTGATATAAATACAATTGAACTGACTGGAGACGTTACAGCTCCGGTAGTGATAAATTTCAGTGATATGTATATAGCGAAATTAGTAGGCTACCAGGGTGGTTCAATACGAGGTTCCAACGGTCTAAAGATATTAATACCGACAGGAGTTCTGTCCGCAAATAAGTTTCTTGCCTCAATAAAGACTAGTGCAGCACCGGCAGTTAGGAACACAATGAAATATGTTAATACAGTTAATCCGATATGTTATGATTTTGGCGAGTTAACATTTAATAATAATGCTCCTGTATTGGAAAACCAGGTATTCACAAGGGCAGTGAACATAACGATACCATATACAAAAGCGGATATAGGGACATTAAACGAAGATGGACTTAGAATCTATTACTGGACCGGGACAGATTGGGATTTGGTTACAGGAGTCCAGACAGTAGACAAAGCAAACAATACGGTAACCGCAACAGTCAGACACTTCTCAACATATCGTATATTGGGCAGTTATGTATCTGCTGATATCAATAATGTTAAAGTCTATCCAACCCCATATAATCCTAATACAGCGGTACAGGGTAAATTGAAGATAATTAATTTACCAATGAACTGTGTTATGAAATTGTATAGTGTGACGGGTGAGATGGTTAGGGAACTCAAAGAAATAGATTTTGGTAATCTTGGCTGGCTCGAGTGGGATGGTAAGAATGATGATGGTGACAAAGTAGGTAGAGGAGTATATATTTACCAGATAGAAGACGCTGCCGGTAGTAAAAAAACCGGAAAAATAGGGCTAGTGAAGTAAGATATAAGCAAGAGGTCAGAAGTCAGATATCAGATGTTATCTTATTTCTTGAATCTTAGATCTTTAATCTTATTTCTTGCATCTTGTTTCTTGTGTCTTGTTTAAGGGGGTTAATGTCTATGCAAAAGTTAGTAAAAATTGTATGCAATTTTGTAGTATGCATGTTTATAGTAGTTATGTTTGCGGGCAGTATTTTATCAGGTGCAACTGATACAACACCACCTGCCAAGATAACATATTTTCTGACGGCATATCCGACTGCTAAATCAATCACACTTGTATGGCGGTCTGTTGGTGATGACGGTTATTCGGGCACAGCAACAAAATATGATATCAGGTATTCTCTTTCACCAATAACTACAGAAGCAGAATGGAACTCAGCCACTATGGTCAAATGTGACCTGGTTCCAAATCCTGCCGGTTCTGCGGAATCGTTTATTGTTTTTGGTCTTTCTCCTTCAAAAAAATATTACTTTGCTATCAAGGCAGGTGACAAAGTACCAAACTGGTCGCCATTATCTAAATCACCAAGTGCCACAACACCTGCTCTCACAGATACAACGCCACCTGGTAAAATAATAGACCTTGCAACAAGCGGCACAACATCGAACTCAATTACGCTTACTTGGACTGCTCCTGGTGATAACAACAATAGTAGCGCGTTTGTATCAAGATATATACCATATGATATAAGGTACTCATTTTCTCCAATAACTGATGCTAACTGGAATTCTGCAACTAAAGTCAAAGATACAATAACAGCACAAGAGAAATCCAGATCGGAGAAATTCAATATTCTCGGTCTTTCACCTTCAATGAAATACTATTTTGCAATAAAGACAGCAGATGATGTACCAAACTGGTCAAGTGTATCAAATAGTCCTAATGGCAATACAAAAGCTATCGGTATAACTACTCCATATAAAGGAATACCATTTCAGATTCCATGTAAAATAGAAGTAGAAGATTATGACAATGGTGGTCAAGGTGTAGCATATTATGACACAACATCAGGTGATTCAGGAAATGCATATCGTACAACTGAAGATGTAGATGTTGAACCTTGTAGTGATGCAAGTGGAGGTTATGATATTGGCTGGGTTTATGCTAATGAATGGTTAAAATATACAGTAAATGTAAAAACAGCGGGAACATATACAATAGAAGTTCGGGTAGGATGCGGCGGTAGCGGCGGTAATTTCCATGTAGAGTTTGATGATGTGGATAAAACAGGACCCATAACAGTCCCTAATACAGGTGGATTTCAGATTTGGCAAACGATAAAGAAAACAGGAGTAAGTTTAACTCCGGGAAAACATATAATGAAGTTGGTAATGGATACTACAGGCAGTACGGCTACCGGTAATTTTGATTACATAAACATTTTGAGTGAAAGACAATTAAAACAAAATATTACATCCAATGCTATATCAAATAATAATTCCAAAATTTCACTTACTCCGTCAAATGACAAGTTGTTTTTTCATGAAGGGGCAGTATTCCCAAATCCTAATCTTGCACCTATAAATCCGCCATATATTATTTACTGGTGTGGTGGTCCTGGTGAACAACCTCATGAAACTATGAATTATTCTGGTTATAAGTGGATGACTAAATCATGGCAAGGTGAAATGATTGAAAAAGGAAAACTACCGATACCATTTACCTATGCTGCAAGAGATGATGCATCGAAGGCTGATAATCCAGGGTATCTTGACACCGAAGAAAAAATGTATAATAATTATTTTAAAATTGCCAGTGAAGGATATTATGGTGTATCCATTGATGAATGGGTTGTATGGGAAGGTGACAATCGGGTCAAAGAGTCTATCAGTGCACTAAGACGGGTGAAAAAACAATACCCTAATTTTTTAATGTTTGCCGGTTATTATGGGGATGGTTTTGATGACGTAATGGCAAATGCAAGCGATATAATGAACCTTTACAAGCCGGAGATATATATCTATCGTGGAATGAAGGACTACAGGACATATATCAAGAAATGGACTGACTGGATAAAATACTACGGACTTGAAGGTAAGAATTTAGCTATTTTGGGTGGCAGAGATGACTACAACGGTCGTGAAGCAGATGTTGATTTATGGATAAAATATCTACGTGCAGAATCGCCGCAAATGGCCGGTCTTGGTATAGGGATATTTAAACTATACTCATTGACTACTGCTGAAAGAGCAGAGTGGGACAAGGTGATGGATAATAACTTTTTTAAGTTGTCGCCATCTGTTTCCATAACTACACCGGTAAACAACGCAAAATTAAGCGGAACAGTTAAAATTAATGTAAGCGCTAAAAAGAATTCCGAGACGGACAATCCTGTTGTTTCTTATCGTTATTTCATAGACAACAAACTTGTTAAGATATCATCAAGTCCTGAATATTCGTGGAATACTGCCGGTTATTCAAAAGGCAAACATATAATAACAGTTCATGCAGTAACAGATGATTATCTTGCCGGTGTAAGCCAAATAAATATAACAATAAAAAACAGTCAATAGTAGCTGCACCATCTTATGGTGCCAGTTAATTAGTAGATTAGAGAATTAGAGATTAGATAGTTCAGTGTCTAAATGTAGTTGCAGACCTTCGGTCTGCTGAAGTTGTGTAGCGGTGAGATTACTATCTCACTGTCGTTAGAAAGAATGTCTGAAGTTACGATTCTTAAGACGCTGTGACATATATTAGCAGATTAGAGAACAGAAGAACGTTGTTTAATAAGGGGGGTAAGACATGTTATGTTTTAGAAGAATAAGTTCAATATTATTTGCTATTATCAGTATAATTTTTTTATGTGATGTTTGTATAGGGGCGGAGTTATACGATGCATTTTTAGAAAATTCTTTAACGAAAGTGTTAAGGGATAAACCGTATCAAGGGAAAGAGAAATCAATAACACTATATTCTGCAAAAGATGAGTATGAGGATGGTCAGATTATAATAATCCCCAAAGGTAAAAATGACTTAAAAGGTATAAAGATCCAATTCAGTGATTTGGTAGGTACAGATACTCAAGGAAAGGTAATAAAAATAAGTCCGGCCAATTTTGAATACTATCCGGTCGCATGGGCAAAAGGAAGGACTCTTACAACAGATTTGAATAATAATCAGATTCAGCAGTATTTAACTCCACGAAAACTTACTCTTGAAGATGTTGCAGCTTATCAACCAGACCCTTTCCGACCAGACACAGTATTTGATGCTCATCCAAGACAGAATTTTGTAGTATGGCTTAGCTTTTATGTTCCTAAAGACACAGCAGCAGGAACTTATACTGGAACAATATCTGTAATCCCGCAAAACGGGAAACGCGAAGAATTAAAAATCAGTTTAACAGTTTGGGATTTTGTATTAATAGAGAAATGTCCGTTGTCTTTTCTATTTTGGAGTGATTTAAATTCTGGGGCTAGGTGTACCGGTCTGAGCCAGTTTGAATATGCCAAATACAGTGCTAAACATATGCTTAAACATCATCGTGGAAACACTCTTTTAAGCTGGTCTTCGCCAAGTGAAGGTAGTTATGAGACATTTGATAAACAAATTGAAGAGTTTATAAATCTTGGTATGGACAAATTCTGGATTTTTGTAGACCAGAGATCTTTTTATCCTGAAGGACCGCTTCGTATTAAAAACAATGATGAACGTATGGGCCCGGAACGACAAGCGGCTCTTAAAAGATTATATAATCATTTGAAAGAAAAAAAGTGGTTGGATAATTTTATGATAGTTACCTGGGACGAACCGGATTTTACTAAAGAAGGTATATTGGAAAAGTGGCAGAAGTCGCAACAAGAAATAAAAGACGTCGGATTTACTAATTTTGAATGTGATTTTGCTGGTAGAGCGGAGCGTGCACTTGACCAGATGATAGGTTATGCAGGTATATGGTCAGCTAATCTTCGTCTTTTTGATGGAGGACCGACGGATGAGTTTATAAAAGCACGAAAGAAAGCAGGTGATAGGATAGGCTGGTATTGGGGTAGTCCTTTACTTGCCCCAGCTAAAAACTTTGATTTAACTTTAATAGAAGAACGGACTATACAGTGGCTTGCTTTTAAATATGGTATTGAATTGTTCGGAGTTTTTAATTATGATCTTGTTTGTAGACAAGGAGAAAAAAGCCCTTGGCTTAATAATTATGAATCTATTACTCCGCAAGGAATAAGTAAAATTTGGAAAAGCAGGGAAGAAGTTAGTATAGGAGATTCTTATGTATATCCTAACCCGGACATTGATAAGACAAGGCCTTTGTTAAGCACAATCAGGGAACATGTATTCCGGGACGGCAGGGAAGATTATTGTTACCTGTATATGTTGGACCAGTTAATTAAAAAACATAAAGAACAAGGTAACACACAATTAGCGGCTGAAGGTCAAAATGTGCTTGATAAAAGTTCAGGTATGGTATTTAAAAGCATAACTGAATGGTCAGTTAATCCTTCGGATATGTTTCAAGCAAGAAAACTATTAGCAGAAGCTATTTTGAAACTTTCAAATAAAAAATAAGTAAATAAGCTAGAAAGACAGTCCAAAGTTCCTGCCTCGCCAATATTTAGTGGCGGGCAATGTCCGATGTCATCTTGTTCCTTACTTTTTACATCTTGCTTTTTTAAGTAGATTGCAGAAACAAAATTTGATTTAAAAAAGAACATACTTGCCTACCGTTAGGTAGATTCACTTTAGGATGTTCTTTTTTATTGCTATTTTTTTATTATTTTATATAATCAAATATTGGATTATAGTTGAAGAAACAGGCTAAAGTAGTAATAAATTACCCCTGGTGCAATCATTAAAATATCAAAGACAACAACAAGGTTGCAATGTAAGAGTTAAAAAAACAATGTAGTTATGCTGAACGATAGTACTTGCCAGTATCAAGGTGAGAGGAATTATTTAATTAAAGAGAGGACTATTAAAAAATGATTATAGATTGCCATCATCACTTGTTTCCCGAAAAAGATTATGCGGAAAAGTTAGCAGCAGAATGTGACAGATTAAAAATAGACAAAGTTTGTCTTATGGCGCTACCGGATTTTTACAAGTGGTCAACAACAGAACAAGTATATCAAGCAATTAAAAAATATCCTGACATATTTATAGGTTTTGCTAGTTTTGACATAAACCGGGGGAGTAAAATATCTCAATTAAAAGAGTATAAAAGTAAAGGTTTTAAAGGAATAAAATTTATTCTTCCTAAAAAAGATTATGATGACGAGAGTAATTATCCTGTATATGAACAGATGGAAAAATTAGGTTTGGTATCATTATTCCATCTGGGCATAATAGCAAGACATGATGATGATGGCATAGATCCGCGAAAATACGACATAGACAATGACAGGATGCGTCCTATATATTTAGATAAGATAGCGAGAGCATTCCCCAAACTAATTATAATAGGAGCACATTTAGGTAATCCATGGTATGAAGAAGCTGCAATGTCATGCAGGTGGAATCCTAACTTGTATTTTGATTTAACAGGCTCTACTCTAAAAAGAATGGCTCCTGCAGATATAGGACATTTACTTTGGTGGAGAAGCAATTCCCGGTATAAAGACGCTTTAGGCAGGGATGCTTGGGAAAAAATACTTTTTGGTAGTGATGTCCCTTACGCTGAAATAGAAGATGTATATAACGATTATAAAAAAACAATGGACGCATTGGATGTTAATAAAGAAATCCAGAAAAAAGTTTTCGGCGATACTTTAGCAAATCTTTTAGGCTTGGATAAATAGAATTTGAAAATTGGATATATGATTGAAATTATGAAATACATGGAAATAAGTAGAAATAGATAGAAATATAAAAGACTGAAAACTTGTGGAAATTAGGAAATAGATAGAAATTACTAGAAACAAAAATTAAAATACAACAAATTTCAATAAATTTCAATAAGTTTCAATAAATTTCAATTTTCAAGTATATTTCAATTTAAAAATAGGAGTTAAAAACATGAGTAACCTTGCAATTTTTGGTGGGAAGAAAACGGTTAAAAGTAAAGCTGGGGATATGTTTAAGTGGCCTATAGTAACAAAAGAAATGGAGAAAAAAGTTCTTGAAGTTCTTAGAGCAGGCAGGATGTCGGATATTGATGTAACTAAGAAATTTGAAGAAGGGTTTGCCAAATGGCACAAGATGAAATATGCTCTTGGACATAACAATGGTACCGCAGCATTGCACAGTGCTATGTTCGGTATAGGTATAGGAAAAGGTGACGAAATAATCTGTCCTTCTCATACTTACTGGGCATCGTGTTTGCCGGTATTTTCACTTGGCGGGACTGTTGTTTTTGCCGATATGAATCCTGAAACCCTGTGTATTGATCCAAACGACATTGAAAGACATATTACAGAAAGAACAAAAGCGATTTTGGTGGTTCATTGTTGTGCTATGCCTGCTGATATGGATGCGATTATGAAAATAGCCGCAAAACATAATCTTAAGGTAATAGAGGATTGTTCCCATTCACAAGGTGCATTATATAAAGGTAAGCTTACCGGAACTTTCGGTGATGTATCGGCATGCTCGTTGATGAGCAGTAAGTCATTTGCGATAGGTGAAGCAGGAATTATGCTTACCAATAACCAGTGTATTTATGAACGGGCAGTTCTGTTTGGACATTATGAACGTCATGCCGGATTGCAACTGGAAGATTTAAAGAGCGGAGCTGAACTTCCCTGGGGTGGTTATAAATACCGGATGCACCAGCTTAGTTCTGCAGTAGGTCTGGTCCAGTTAAAAAACTATCCTAAACAAATAAAGGAAATTGATAAAGCAATGAATTATTTTTGTGATTTATTAGAAGGTCTTCCCGGAATTAAATCACATAGACCTGCGAAAGGTTCTGGTAGTACTAAAGGCGGTTGGTATGTTCCTCTGTTTTTTTATAATAGCAGTGAGTTAGGTGGTTTATCAGTAACTAGATTTTGTGAAGCAGTAACTGCCGAAGGAGTAGTTGGTGCCTGGGCAGGTTGCAGCAGGCCTTTACATACACATCCGCTTTTTAACGAAGTAGATGTATATAACGACGGTAAACCTACAAGGATAGCCAATTCACCGGTTGACATAAGACAACCTATCGGAAGTTTGCCGGCTTCTGAAAATATTGGAGGACGAATGTTTTATGCCCCATGGTTTAAACATTATCGTAAAAAAATGATAAAAGAATATGCAATGGCATTTCATAAAGTAATCGAAAATTATAAAGAGTTAATACCCGGCGATAAAGGTAATCCTGAAAATCTCGGCGGATGGAGCCACAAGAAACACAAAATATAAAAGAATCAAAAATAATATGAAGCCGAATAAACATCATTTTCCTTTCCCGGAAAAAGATTTTCCTTTTTTCATATCAACGACAATTGCTGATAATACCCGGAGCAAATTTTATCATCTTCATCCATTTACTCTGGAATTTCATTATTTTCGTTTTGGTAATGGATTCTATTTTATTAAAGATAAACGCTATCCTATAAAACCTAAATCATTGTTTATCATTCACGGGAATGATATTCATACATATATAAAAGCCAAAAATCCGCTTGCAGTAAGTAAAACTACTTTGTTTTTTTCAAATTCCTTATTAAAAAGTTTTCCTTCGCTCCAACCTCTCATGGAAAACATTATCACATGCCACAAAAACTTCTCACACCAGATACATATTAATGAAAAAGAGATAATAGATGTAGAATTTATTGTAGATATACTACAGAAAGAATGGAACAGTAAAGGATACAATTATCGGGAAATTATAAAAACTGCACTTGTATTATTTTTAATGTTAGTAAAAAGATGTAAGTTTAACGAGAAAAACGTTATCGGTTCTGTTGAAAAACATAATCCTATAATTGACGAAATATTAGATTATATAGACAAACACCTTAAAGAACATATAACTCTTTCAAATGTATCGGAACATGTAGGTTATTCTCCTAATTATGTAAGTCATTTATTTAATAAATTTACCGGTTTAGGATTGAATGAATTTATAGATAACAAAAGAGTACTTGAAGCGAAGCGTATTCTGGAGACAGACCATAGTAAAAAGATAATTTCTGTTGCTTTTGAAGTAGGTTTTATAAACCTGAGTACTTTTAATCTGAACTTTAAGCGTCTTACCGGCACAGCCCCTTCCCTATATCGTAATTTTTTCACATCTATTCGTAAATAATCAATAGACATAATTTAAGTTTTGTGTTATATTATAGTAACAAGGTAATATAAAAAGATGATAGGAGCGAAATAAATTATGAAAAAAATTATTTTATTAATGACAGTGTTTATAGCATGCATTTTTATTACTAATGGGTGGAGTATAGGCAATAAAAGTTCCAAACAAAAAACTACTACACAGCGGGAAAAGATGGTCAATAATATAGAACAAAAAAATGCTTCAAGTAACCTTATTAAAAACCCGGGAGCAGAGGATGGAAAAGAGTGGTGGTCAATGAATTCTTGTTATGGTCCGGAAGAACAAGAATGGGGGATTAGTGATAAAGAAGCACATACAGGTAAGAATAGTGTTTATTTAAAATTAAAGACTGCTTCAGGGGCATATTGTTGTACACTTATTGCAGGTAAAATTTCGCCTGAAGGTACAGCGCCGGAAGGTTATAAAGTCCAGCCGAATACTAAATATTATTTTTCGTTCTGGATAAAAGGTTCAGGGTTTAGCAAAGCATTGATTCCTGAAATCCAGGGATATGATGAAACAGGGGAAAATCGAAGTAAAACTATGAGAACTGTTATAACCTCGGAGAAAAAAGTAGTATTTCCTAAAGATACATGGACACAATACAAAGGCTACTCTGTTACAAAAGAAACGATTAAAAGAGCAGTAATCGGTATTTTTTTCTATGCTAATAAAGACAAAGCAAAAGAAGGAGCTACCTATTACATAGATGATGTCTATTTAGGATTAACAGAACCGAAATAAGATACTTTTAAAAGATGACAAATTAGAAAACATAAGAACATAAGAGCACGAAAACATAAGAACATTATTTAATTAAAGGAGATAGAAATGAGATATTTTAAAAGAGTAAGCTTAACTTTGGTAACTGTTATTAGTATAGGTTTTATTTGTAGTATTTGTAAATCAAATGAGTTATACGATGCATTTTTAGAAAATTCTTTAACCAGAGTATTAAAGAATAATGTGTATCTTGGAAAAGAGAAGGCAATAGCATTATGTTCCGCAAAAGATGAATATGAGAGTGGTCAGATTATAATAATTCCAAAAGGCAAAAATGATATAAAAGGTATAAAAATACAATTTAGTGATTTAGCAGGTAAAGATTCTCAAGGAAAAATAATAAAGATAAATACTAAAAACTTTGAATATTATCCGGTTGCATGGAAGAAAGGAGAATTTCCAACAGACTGGGGAAGTATTGGCCAGCAAATGCTAACTCAACGAAATCTTACAATGGCAGATGCAACAGGTCTTCAACCGGACCCTTTCCGTCCTGACACTGTATTTGACGCTCATCCCGGTCAAAATTTTATAGTTTGGCTTACTTTTTACATCCCAAAAGACACAGTAGCAGGTACTTATACAGGAACAGTATCTGTTATCCCGCAAAATGGGAAACGCGAAGAGCTAAAAATCAGTTTAACAGTTTGGGATTTTGTGCTTATGGATAAATGCCCGTTAGATTTAATTCCATGGGCGGACCCTTTTGCGGTATCTAAGTATACCAACATGGACCTTTTTGAATATTATAAATATGATGCTAAACATATGTTAAAACTTCACAGGGGAAATTCTTATTTAAGATGGGATATTCCAAAAGATAATTTTAGCACTTTTGACCGGGAGACTGAAGAGTTAATGAAATTAGGCATGGACAAGTTCATTTCTTATGTTGATGGACTGATGCGTGACGGAAACGGGGTTAAACACCAAACCGGACCGGAAAGGCAGGCTATACTTAAACGTATGTCCGACCATTTGAAAGAAAAGGGATGGCTAAATAATTTTATGTTAGTTTGCTGGGACGAACCAGACTTTACAATGGAAGGAATACTTGAAGAATGGCAAAAATCACAACAAGAAATAAAAGACGCAGGATTTCCAAACTGGTTCTCCTGTTTTACTGAAGGTGGAGCATCGCACGCACTTGACCAGATGATAGGTTATAATAGTGTGTGGATGACTGACGCTGTCGAGTCTGATATGATATTAGACTTTTTTAAAGAACGAAAAAAAGCCGGTGATAAAATAGCTTGGTATTATGGCAGTGGCGGCAGATATATCCCCGGTAAAGCATTATGGAATCTTCCAATAGAAGGACGGACAATAGACTGGCTTGCTTTTAGATACAACCTTGATTACTACATGTTTTTTGATTATGACCTTATTTGTCGAGAAGGTCAGAATACAGTTTGGATAAGTAAAGAAGAAGTAAGTCCAAATTGGTCAAGTTATGTATATCCTAATCCGGATATGGATAATAGCAGACCTGTATTAAGTTCAATCAGGGAACATATATTACGTGATGGCAGGGAAGATTATTGTTACTTGTATATGTTGGACCAGTTAGTTAAAAAACATACTAAACAAGGAAATACAAAACTTGCTACAGAAGGACAGAAAGTGCTTGAAAAAAGTTTAGATATGGTAGCTAAAAATCCGACAGGATGGTCAGTTAATCCTTCGGATATGTTTCAAGCAAGAAAGATGTTAGCTGAAGCAATCCTGAAATTAAAATGAGAATCGCCCCCTTTATTTTTCCAATGGGGAAACACCGATAAAAAGTCTGCGGATGTCATTGCGAGAAGTGTAACGACGAAGCAATCTCTTCTCAAAAAGAGATTGCCACGCTCCCGTTGGTCGCTCGCAATGACCAACAAAGAGATTTTTCAGCAAACTCACATGGGGAGAATTATAAAACTTTCAACGGACAGGAGTTAAGTTAACTATGAAAAAACAAGTCAATATAGGTATTATTGGTTGCGGTGTTATAGGTAAGAAACATATTAAAAATGCTACAGAATCAGAGTTAATGAATGTTACTGCAATAGCAGATGTTCGTGAAGATATTGTCAGTTCTGTAGCGACTGAATTTGGTATTAAGAAGTTTTATACAGATAGTCATGCTCTTATTAATGACCCTGAAGTTGAAGCAGTTGTTGTTGCACTACCGACCGGTATAAGAATGCCGGTTGTTTTAGATGCTATGAAATCCGGTAAACATGTATTAATTGAGAAACCAATTGCCAAAAATGCTGCGGAAGTACAGCAAATGATATCAGCTCGTAATACTAATATTATCGTGGGTTGTTGTTCATCACGATTCCGTCAGCTAAAACCCGCGCAAATTGCAACGGATTTAGTTTCTTCAGGTGTATTAGGTCAAATTAGATTAGTTCGTTGTCGCGGAGTTAGTGCGGCAGGAGAACCCCCTAAAAAGCCGCCAATTCCCTGGCGATACAGTAAAAAATTAAATAGCGGCGGTATTTTTGTTAACTGGGGTTGCTATGACTTGGATTATATTTTAGGTATTTTAGGGTGGAAACTTAAACCAAGAAAAGTTTTAGCACATATGTGGTATATTCAGCCGCAGTATAAATTATATGTTGCTGAAGGGTCTGATGCAGAGACACATATTGTTGCTTTGATTACTTGTGATGACGGTACTGTAATCGAGTTAGAACGTGGAGAATATCTTACTACCCAAAGTGAAGATGTATGTCAGATAATTGGTACAAAAGGTTCACTTCGCTTACAAATGGTGGTAGATGAGAAAACAAAAATTATTTTTGATAAATCAGACCCTGAGAAAGGGGTTGTCTCAGAAACTGTCTGGGAATGCGATGGTAATATTGAAGACCATCATAAACTTGTAATAAAAGATTTTGCTAATGCTGTCCTTAAAAAAAGCCGTCCGATGACAGGTCTTGAAGAATCATTAGTAATCCAGAAAATTGTTGATGCAGTATATATATCAGCAGAAGAAAACCGCCCGGTAGAAATTAAGTAAATATGAAGCGTTATAGAGTTCGTAGGGTTATAGCGTTATAGGGTCTACAACTCTACAAACTCTATGAACTCTAAAACACTATAACAAACGTACATTATACATTACACATCACACATTACACAATTTCAAAGGAGGTCCATCCAAATGGTTAAACGTTTAAAAATGTCGTTTATGAGTTTTACCTGTCCGCAAGCGTCTTTGGATCAGTTTATTGGTTATGCAAAGCAGTATGGTTATGATGGAATAGAACCAAGAGCAGAAGAAAAACATAACCATGGAATTGAAACAAAACTAAGTAAAACAGGTAGAGCTACAATTCGGAAAAAAATAGAACAAAGTGGAATTGCATGTTGTTGCATTGCAACATCGAGAATTTACTGTTATACGGATAAAACAGTTGTTAAAGATAATTATGAGAAAACCTTGGAACTAATCCAACTCGCACATGACATTGGCTGTCCCCGGTTACGCGTTTTTGGCGGCGATGTTCCTGAAGGTATGTCTATGAATGATGGTATTGATATTGTTGCAGAAGGTCTAAAACAAGTTGCTCCTGAAGCAGAAAAAGCAGGAGTAACTATATGTTTGGAAACGCATGACAGTTTTATGCGTGCAGATGATTGTTCAGCCATAGTTAAAAAAGTTAATTCGCCTGCAGTTGGTATTACCTGGGATATTATGCACCCATTCACCAAAGGTATGACCATAGATGAAGCATATGGTTATGTTAAAGGATTAGTCCGACATTGTCATATTCACGACGGCATATATGAAGAACCCGGGAAAAAACCAAAATTAGCACTAATGGGTAAGGGACAAATTCCAAACAATCGTGCAGTTGTTTTGCTATCAGCAGATAATTATGACGGATATTTATCAGGTGAATGGATTAACGCATGGCCGCCAGAAGAGGTATTACCGCACGATATAAAAGTCATGCATGAGTATATGAATGCAGCACAATCCTCCCAGTTGTAGTTGCAAAGCTTGCTTTGCTGCCTTTAAGACAGTCAGAAGTAGAAAAATTTAAAAGATTTAAAGATTAAAATAAGAAGCGTTATAGAGTTCGTAGAGTTTATAGAGTCGTAGACCCTATAACCCTAAAACCCAATAACTCTATAACACACACTATCACACTATTACACCATCGCACTACCGCACTATTCGCACTATTCCATTGGGGAGGTAAAAAATGTCCAGACAAAAATTGTTGAATATAAACAGTATGTTTATAGTGTGTATGTTTGCGAGTAGTATTTTGTCAGGTGTAACTGACACAACACCGCCTGCCAAGATAACATATTTTGTTACTGCATTTCCTACATCCAAGTCAATCACACTTGTCTGGCGGTCAGTTGGTGATGACGGTAATACTGGCACAGCAACAAAATATGATATCAGGTATTCTCTTTCACCTATAATAACGGAAGCGGAATGGAACTCTGCCAGTAAAGTTAATTGTGATATAACTCCAAGTCCTGCCGGTTCTGCTGAATCATTTATTGTCTTCGGACTTATACCTACAACAAAATACTATTTCGCAATCAAGGCAGGAGACGAAGTTCCTAACTGGTCGCCATTATCTAAATCTCCGAGTGTCACAACCCCTGCTCTTACAGATATAACACCACCTGGTAAAATAATTGATTTAGCAATAACAAACCAGACACCGACATCAGTTACACTTACTTGGACCGCTCCCGGCAATGATGACAACAGTAAAGGTTTGGCTTCAAGATATATACCATATGATATGGACCGCAAAAACCCAATCCCGCAATCTCAATTACCATATCGTTCGGCTTCAAGATATATACCCTATGACATAAGATACTCATTTTCACCGATAACTGACGCTAACTGGGATTCTGCAACTAAAGTAAAAGGGACACCAACGGCACAAGAAATGTCTAAACAAGAGACATTCACTGTTGTTGGTCTTTCACCTTCAACTAAATATTATTTCGCAATAAAAACCGCAGATGAAGTACCTAACTGGTCAAGCGTATCAAATAGTCCTAGTAACACAACAAAAGTTATTGGTGTAAATGTTCCATATAAAGGAGTACCTTTTCAGATACCAGGTAAAATAGAATTAGAAGATTATGATACTGGCGGAGAAGAAACATCATATCACGATACGACAACAGGTAACTCTGGAAATGCGTACCGCACAACAGAAGCTGTAGATGTTGAAACTTGCAGTGATGCAGGCGGGGGTTATAGTGTAGGCTGGGCAGTCGCCGGTGAATGGTTAAAATATACAACAACTGTAAAGAAAACTGGAACATATACAGTAGAAGTGCGGGTAGCGTATGGTGGTACCGGAGGAATTTTTCATATAGAATTTGACGATATTGATAAGACAGGTCCAATGGCAGTACCTGACACAGGCGGTTGGCAGAACTGGCAAACAATAAAAAAGACTGGGGTAAGTTTAACTGCGGGAAAACATGTAATGAAATTAGCATTGGACACTAATGGTAACGAAGCTATAGGTAATTTTAATTACATCAATATAATATCAGGAGGTCAACCAAATATTACTTCCGATATTATTTCAAATGATAATTCTAAAATTTCTTCGTCAAAAAACAATCAGTTCTTTCACGAAGGTGCGATATTTCCAAATCCTAATCTTGCACCTATAAATCCGCCATATATAATTTCGGGGCGAGGTGGTCCCGGCGAGCAGCCTCACGAAACTGCTATTATTTCTAGTTATAAGGGAGCTACTAAGTTATGGTATGATGAAATGACAGCTAAAGGAAAACTACCGATACCATTTACTGATTGTGTAAGGAATGATACCTCAAAAAGCACTGACCCGTGGTGGCTTGACACCGAAGAAAAGATGTATACTACTTATCTAAAAATTGCACAGGAAGGATATTATGGTATCGAAATAGATGAATGGGCTGCAGGGGACTGGGATTCGCGAGCACAAGAATCAATCAATGCTGTTAGACGATTAAAAAAGCAATACCCCAATATTTTTATTGATGCTGATATTTCCGGTGCTTTTATTGACGGAATAATAGCAGGTGGGAGTGATGTCATAGATTTATATATGCCGGAGATATATTTTTACCGTAGTGATTCGAATAGGGACTACAGAACAATTATCAAGGAAGTTGTTAAGTCTATAAATTCCTACGGGCTTGAAGGAAAAAGTATGGGTCTATTTAGTGGTGGAGGCGAGGACACCGGCACTCCACCGGATGTTGATTTATGGATAAAATACCTGCGTGCAGAATCACCTCAAATAGCCGGTTTTGGGTTAGGAATATTTAAACTTTATCATTTGAATACTAATGAAAGGGCGAAATATGACAAGGTGATGGATGATAACTTCTTTAAGTTATCACCGTCTGTTTCTATTACCACTCCAGCTAATAATACACTTGTAAACGGAATAGTTAAAATTTCTGTTAGAGCTACAAAGAATAACGAAACGGACAATCCTGTTGTTTCTTATCGTTATTTCATTGATAATAAACTAATCGAAATATCATCAAGTCCTGAATATTCATGGAACACAACCGGTTACTCAAAAGGCAAACATATAATAACAGTCCACGCAGTAGCAACTGATTATCTTGCCGGTGTCCATCAAATAAACGTAACGTTAAAAAGTAGTCCGTAGTTCGAAGTTGTAGTTGCAAAGCTTGCTTTGCTGCCGTAAAAAAACTTGTTTCGAGATTGAAATAGGATGTGTTAGAGGTTATCTTATTTCTTGAATCTTAAATCTTGAATCTTTAATATAGCCTTTTGATTCTTGTTGTAATCTAACACATATAACTTTTTAGGTAGTTTTTATAAATCTGAGTAATTTTAATCTGAATTTTAAACGTCTTCCTGAAACAAATCCCTCTCAATATCGTAATTATTTCACATCCATTAGTAAATAATCAATAGACGAAACTCAAGTTTTGTGTTATATACATAGTAACATGGTAATATATTAGATATGGCTTAATATGAATATGATAAAAAAGAGAACATTCTCATTTTTAATTAGTATTTTGCTGCTTATACTTAACTCAACTCTTTTTTGCACTATATATTATGTTCAGACCGATGGTAACGATTCCAATAGTGGAAGAAACACTGGTTCATCTTATGCGTGGCGTCACATTAATTACGCAGCAGGCAAAGCTATAGCAGGAGACACTGTATATATCAAGGCAGGTAATTATGGGAAAGAGAATGTATATGTGGCAGTTAACGGGACTAGTGCAAGCCCTATCGTCTTTGAAGGTTATAAAAATACTCCGGGTGATAATCCGCAGTTGAATTATAAATATGGTGATAGCCTTGATGCCACTGTAATGCCCTTAATTGACGGTGGTGATAGGGCTAATGCAGGATTAGGTATCAGTTTAAGTTCTAGAAAATATATCACAGTAAAAAATATCCAAATTACAAATTATAATATGGGGGTCTATGGTTATGGAGCTCAAAATGTAACAGTAGCTAATATAATTACAACCCGTTTGGGTGATATCAATGCTGAGTATGACGGAACTGGGATTAAGTTTGGTGCTAATGCAAACAATTGCATAATTAGTAGTTGTGTCGTGCTAAATGCATGTGCACAAGGTATAATTTTGGAAGGAGATGACAACCTCACTGAAAATTCTAAAGTTTACGCTGATGATAACACAACCGGTGAAAAGAGTGCTACTGATTATTATATAAATGTGGCCGGTAACAATAATATAGTTAGAAACTGTTATATTGAACGTATTGGAAATTTAGCTCATGGAGGTCATGGAATAGAGTTTGAAAGTGCTGGTACTGATACTACCGAAAACAATCAGGCAATAAATTGTATAACAAGAAATCTCGGAGCCGGTTTTTCTGTAAGACATCGGGGTGCTAAAAACAACTTATTTGAAAATTGTATCGCTTATGATGGCGATATCGGTTTGAGAATCAGGGACGGTGCCAGCTATAATACATTCAAAAACTGTCATACAGTAAAGACTTATAGCGGGGTTGCATTTTTAGACACCGATGAAGATGGAGGTGCTCAATATTGCGGTAGATATAATTCTCTTACTAACTGCATATTTGAAAATACGCGAGGCAATGTAATTAATTTCTTTTATTATAGTTTAGAATCACCTGCTGATAATAACACTTTTACTAATTGCGTTATATCCGGCGGCAATTACCTATTTAACACCGACCGTACCAATTACAGTAATAAAATGGTAAACTGCATAGTAACCGGAGTAACTAATTATCTAACTCATCAACAATATCCCTCTATAGCTTATCCTTTAGACTTTACTTTTACATATACGGATTTCTGGAGTAATGGTTTTAGTGCGCCAGCCGGAACCGGCAATATTTCTACGAATCCGTTTTTCAATAATGCTGCTAACGGTGACTTTCATATCAAATCCCAATACGGTCGCTGGACCGGAACTTCATGGGTAAATGATACAGTAACTTCACCTTGCCTTGATGCCGGAGATCCTGTATCATCTTATTCTAATGAACCTTTTTATAATGGTGGAAGAATAAATATAGGGGCGTATGGTAATACCACCGAAGCAAGTAAAAGCTTATCTGATGAAATAACTCCTTCGGTAGTAGCTAACTTATCTACAAACAGTCCCGGCACCAATAGTATCATATTAAATTGGAGTGCTCCCGGTGACGATGGAACTGTAGGCACAGTGAGTGTGTATGATCTCCGTTATGCAACTTATAGTATAACAAACAGTAACTGGGATAATAATGCAACTCATCAATGCACGGACGAACCCGTACCGCAGATATATGGTACAAACCAGAGTTACACTGTTCAAGGTTTGAGTCCGAACAAGACATATTTCTTTTCAGTAAAATCAGCAGATGAAAAACCTAATTGGTCATCAGTATCCAATAGTCCGAGTGGTAAGACTAAAGTTAACACAGCACCTGTCCTAAGTTGGTCGGGAGATACAGGTTATACAACTGATGGTTTAGAGCCGGAGACCGGTTCAAATAAAACAAATTTTACATATAAGGTAAAGTATTCTGATATAGATAATAATGCACCAAAGGAAGGTTATCCAAAAGTACACATCAAGAAAGGGAGTACTGAGATAAGTGGTAGCCCATTTATAATGGTTGCGGCGAATGCAAATTCGCCATCAACCGGCAGAAATTATAGTTTGACAACTAAATTAAGTGTGTTAGGTAATGATTATAGTTATTTCTTTGAAGCACAAGACATAAACGATGCTGTAGCAACAGGTTTAGCTGCAGCAACAGTTGATTCACCTGATATAAATATGCTAATATGTAACATTGAGGGTGATGTGAAAGTATACAAGAATAGTAGCGGAATAAGTGATGTTCAGATGGTTATAAGTGGTTTGTCCGCTACTGCACCATTGGCGGATATAAAAATAAACAGCAGTTTTACAACCGGAATATCAGGCAATTATGAGCTTTCGGATTTGACAGGTAGCAGTAATTTCAGTGTAACACCTGTAAAGACTGGCTGGCGGTTTTGGCCTAAAAACATGGAATATTCTATGTTAGATAATGATCTTGTCGGTCAGAATTATGTAGGCAGACCGTTCAGTGTCACAATGTTAATTAATCCGATGGTACAGGTGAGCAGTGGTATGTCAGTAACACCAATGATAGACAGTAGCGGTATAGACAGCGAGATAAGCGTAACAGTACCTATGGGTGCATTTTCCTTAATAACAACTTTAACACTGACATCTACAGAAGTGCCTGTAAGTAATAACAATATGATAAAAGTAGTAGGATATGGAGTAGCTATATCGAATGATAAGAACCTCCAGCCAACTAAAGGAATAATAATAACTATAAATTATGATGATAGCAGTATATCAGGTTACAATAAGGATAATTTAGTAATAGGTAGATATAATGAGACAAATAAGTATTGGGAAGTGTTACCTACGACAAAGAATGGTATGAACAAGTTGGTAGCCGGGAGTAATCATTTAAGCAAGTTTGCGTTATTGGAATTAGTTCCAACAATTGATTTAAGTAATATAAAAATATATCCTAATCCTTATAACCCTGCTATAGCAGTCCATGGTAAGTTAAAAGTGACAAATTTACCAATAAATAGTATAATAAAGTTGTATAGTGTAACAGGTGAATTAGTGAGGGAATTAAAAGAGCTCGATTTTGGCAACCTTGGATGGCTCGAGTGGGATGGCAAGAATTCTGATGGAGACAATGTAAGCAGAGGAGTATACATATACCAGATAGAAGATTCTGCCGGCAGCAAGAAGACAGGAAAAATAGGATTAATTAAATAAAGAACAAGTTATTGAGTTATTGGGTTTTAGGGTTATAGTGTTTTAACTCTACAAACTCTATGAACTCTATAACCCTACGACCCCAAACCCCTAAAACCCGATGAATAAAATATTTTTCTTTTTAATTACTATTCTAATATTCATTTTTACCTCAACACTTTCTTCCACCATATATTATATTCAAACCGATGGTAACGATTCCAATAGTGGCACTAATACCGGTTCGTCTTCTGCGTGGTGTCATATCAATTATGCAGCCAGTAAAGTTCTCGCAGGAGACATTGTTTATATCAAGGCAGGCAATTATGGAAAAGAAAATGTAGATATGACAGTTGACGGCACTAATGCAAGTCCTATTGTCTTTGAGGGTTATAGAAATACTCCCGGTGATAATCCGCAGTTGAATTATAAATATGGTGATAGCCTTGACGCTACTGTAATGCCCTTACTTGACGGCGGTGATAGAGCTACAGCAGGAATCGGTATCAGTTTAATTTCGCGAAAATATGTCACAGTAAAAAATATCCAAATAACAAATTACAATAGAGGGGTCTATGGTTATGGAGCTCAAAATGTAACAGTAGCCAATATAATTACAACTCGTTTGGGTGATATCAATGCTGACTATGATGGAACCGGAATTAAAATTGGTTCTAATGCAAACAATTGCATAATTAGCAGTTGTGTTGTTCTTAATGCATGTGCAGAAGGTATTATTTCGGAAGCTGGAAATAACAATTTAATTGAAAATTGTAAAGTTTATGCAGATGATAACACAACTGGTGAAAAAAGCGCCACAGATTATTATATAAATGTGTCCGGTAACAATAATATAATTAAAAATTGTTACATTGAACGTATTGGAAACTTAGCACATGCAGGTCATGGAATAGAATTTGAAGGTACTGATGCTGGTGATACCGAGAATAATCATGCAATAAATTGTATAACAAGAAATCTCGGATCTGGTCTTTCTGTAAGAAATAGGGGTGCTAAATACAACTTATTTGAAAACTGTACTGCTTATGATGGTGACGCTGGTTTGCGAATCAGGGATGGTGCCAGTTATAACACATTCAAAAATTGCCATACTGTAGCAACCGCGAGTGCAGTTGTATTTTTTGATACTGAAGCAGATGGAGGCGCACAATACTGCGGCAGATATAATTCTTTTACCAACTGCCTGTTTGAAAATACGCAGGGAAATGTTATAGATTTCTTTTATTATAATTTAGAATCTCCTGCTGACAATAACACTTTTACTAATTGTGTTATATATGGCGGCGAGTATTTATTTAACTCTGACCGCACCAATTATAGTAATAAAATGGTAAACTCTATTGTAACCGGCGTTCATAATTATCTAACCCATCAACACTATCCATCTATTGCTTATCCTTTAGACTTTACTTTTACTTACACAGATTTCTGGAGTAACGGCTTTTTTCCGCCGACAGGAACTAGAAATATTTTGGCTGCTCCACTTTTCAATGATGCTGCGAACAGTGACTTTCATCTCAAATCCCAATACGGACGTTGGAATGGTACTACATGGGTAAATGATACTGTAACCTCACCTTGTATTGACGCCGGAAATCCGGCATCAGCATATTCTAATGAACCTGCTCCTAACGGCGGAAGAATAAACATGGGAATGTATGGCAATACAACCGAAGCAAGTAAAAGCTTGTCTGACACAACAACATCATCACTGAAAGATTTAAGTAAAGTAAAAATTTATCCAAATCCATATAATCCGAAAAAACAATCACAAGGATTAACAATAGATGGCTTATCAGATAATACAGTCATCAAAATATACACGATAAATGGGGAATTGATTACAAAATTATCAGAATCTGGTGGCAGTGTAGTGTGGGATGGAAAAAATGCAGGTGGAAAGTTAGTAGCAAGTGGTGTATATATAGTTTATATAGAAGCTGCGACTGAAATAAAAAAATTAAAGATTGCAGTAGAAAAGTAGCTGCACCATCTTATGGTGCCAGTTAATTAAGCACAAACGTGTAAACCGCTTGTAGTTAGTTGATCAGAGAATTACTAAAATATCCTTTATCTTTCTTTACCTGTCCTTATCTATATATATCTCTCTCTTGCGATACCAATTATTTAAGAAAAACTGTATTTTTTTTCCAACTTTTGTTTTTACGGAAGTGACCTGGTGATAATCTAAAATATTTTTTAAACAGTTTTGAAAAAATAGTTGCATTACTGAATCCCAC
This sequence comes from Elusimicrobiota bacterium, assembly GCA_028718185.1. Lineage (NCBI taxonomy): Bacteria > Pseudomonadati > Elusimicrobiota > Elusimicrobiota bacterium. The sequence continues at coordinate 1,446 of JAQUMH010000011.1, read as the reverse complement.
TTTAGAAGAAACGGCTTTTAATGGCAAACTTGTAGTCAAAAGTATATTTTTAGCAGTTTCTAGACGGATATTTCTTAAGTCCTCCATTGGTGTTCGTCCTGTAATATTTCTATATTTTCTTAAGAAATGATATTTACTCATATTGACACAACTTGCAAGGTTTTCCAATGTCAAAGGTTTACTTAAGTTATCTATCATAAAACTTTTTACCTTACCTATAATAGGATGATTTTCTTCAGATTCAGAAATTTTCATTAATTCAATTATTATAACTTTAAAAATATTTTCTTGCAATAATTGTTTATACGGATACCCTGCTTGTTCTCGTTCGTACGCTAGTTTAGCTAAAAAACAAATTTTCCTACTTGTGTCATGCGTTAAAACAGGAAATCTAATTTTTATTTTTTCTTCCCAAGCAAAGGCAATGATTTCAGTATTTTTATGGGCATATTGTTCTTTATGGGGTACCCCTTCATGATAAAACAAAATATCTCCAGAACTCGCACGAATATTTTTTCCTAATATTTCAACACATACTGAACCTTTAAGAACAATCACAAGTTCATGAAAAAAATGATAATGTCTTTTAAGTTCTCCCCAATCACTATATGGATTACAAGAATATGTTACATCAATTAATTTAATGGTTTTTTTTTCTTCCAAATAACGTTCTATTTTCATGATTTTGAATATAAATATAACATTCTACGCATTACTATTTTTAATTCTTTGAGTAAAAGCAAAATAATTATACAAAGAATTTTGTAATTGTCAATTACAACTTTTACAAATAGAAGCACTTGCTAAAAAAGTATTTCATTGCAGTCATCCTGAATCCTTTGACAGATGTCATACTGACCCGCCAATGGTTTCCTGCCAGCCAAAGATTCGATGGAGGGAGTGGCGGGGAAGTATCTCGTTTTTATCTCAGGACATGCTCCACATAGGAACTCGTCTCTAACTTCCGATTTTTTCTTATACGTAACACATTTTCCAACAGAGCAATATTAGGCATAAAAATGGCAACTATGGACAATTTTATTTTTAAATTCTCTGACGAGAAATGAAATATAATTGTTAAATTAACAATGGCAATTTATCATAATGAAAAAACCTTGACAAAAAACCAGTAATGCGTTATAAATATAGTGAAGAAAGAATAGGTTAAGTAACAAGGGGAGGATAAAATATAAGGAAGTAAATTCCGAAAAGGCTGCTCCTGCGAAAACGGGATGAATTCGCAAAACCAAGGGCTAAGATAGTAACGCCAACAGGTTGCCGATAAACGATAAATTAAAAAGATTCTTTGTATGTTCCAAGTTGTCATTGCGGGCTTAATAGTACTAAAATGTTGTTTTTTTAATGGTTTTTTAAATAAATATACCATTTCAAATAAGCAATTTTATGTTTTTCAGATAAGCCTCTGTGTCTTTGAAAATCTGATTT
>JAQUMH010000010.1 GCA_028718185.1 Elusimicrobiota bacterium | reverse complement strand
CTCGCTACCTTCTCGCCGCTCTCATTCGTCCCATCCCATTCAGTTGACCATGTCCCGGCAGGCTTAGGTTCATCTACCAACGTTTTTATTAATTCACCGGAAACTGTATAAACTTTCAATGAAACAGAAACACTTTCTTTCAGGTCATAATTGATGATTGTTTTTAAAGCATTTTTTGATGGTATGAGTGGGTTTGGACCGTTCTGGTAAAGTTTGTTTTCGGGTGATGCAGCTACTACATTTATAACTAATGGTAGAGGAGCTGAAGAAAATGCCGAGCGCACACTGCCATTAGATGCTGATTTCAGATTATCACTATTAGTTATTCTAAGGGTGACAGTATATGTGCCGGGAATTGTATAAATATGAGTCGGTGAAACTCCTTCAGCATCATATATTCCATCACTATCAAAATCCCATTCATACTTGGTTATAGTAGCACCGGAAGTGTCCAGTGACTTTGAACCGTCAAACGTAACAGGCATATCTTCTACAACAGTTCGGGACATAGAAGGAATCGGGAAAACACGTCTATTGGGATCATATTCGCTTTTGAATCTTTTTGGAACCTTTACATCAGGACATGCATACGGTCCAGCCGTAAGTGCCGGTGTGTATAACTTCACCTGGTAAAAATCAGAATAGGAACCTGCCGTAGATGTTGTTGAATATAGTTTATATGGACGGATGTTTCTTTGACCTAAAAATAACTTGTAATAATTAGTTACTTCTTGCGGGACCGCGAATCTTAATGTTACATAATTATCATTTTCCATGTTTACATTTTGATTGAGCATAAAGGTTTCCCACTGACCTTTGCAATCAGTATCTATCATATCATATAGAGCACCATCACAAGATGCCATAAAATCATTATCCGCGCGATTATCAGAATCAGCATAGATAGCCACCGTCGGCGTAAGACCTGTTACCCGAGGCGTCATATCTACTGTAAGTAAAATATCTATAAAACCCTGCGCTCTATGAACTGCAGTAATGTAAGGTGCTATATCTGCCCACGCAACAGGCCAGTCGTTCCCTAATAGAGATGCAGGAAGAAGAGGATTCTCTTTCATTTCTTCCGAATTAGCGGTATATTCTTTTGATTTATATACCAAAGTAGCGTTAGTAAATATCGAATCAGTGTTAGGTTGTGGTGTTACTTTTGCTACTGCTATATCAGCACTGAAAAAACATACTAAGGTAAATATTAATAAATATAAACTACAGATTTTAACTATTCTTTTTTTCATTTTGCTTCACCATCATTTTTTAATTTATCCAAATACTCCTTTACTTCATCATTATCGGGCTCAATTGTTATTAACCTATCCCATTGTGCAACTGCTTTTATTGTTTCATTATTAGCATAATACAAATAACCTTTTGCATATACTAACTCCGCTTCTGTTCTAAAAGTCTTTTTCATTTTCTCCATGTTTGCTGTCATCTTTTTTAAATATTTTAAACATTGTTTGTTTTTATCATCCGTTTCCAAAGCCTTATTAAATTCGTCTAATGCTTTTAGATATTTACCTAATTTATAGAACTCTATGCCTGCAGCAATATTTTCTTTTATGTCTCCGCTCGCAGGCGCAGCTGTTTTTTCAGCTTCCTGTCCCTCTGCCTTTGGTGTTTCTGTTTCTTCTGTTGCCTTTGGTGTCTCTACTGCTGCTTCTGTTGTCGTTTCTTCCGCTGCTGCTTCTTCTGCGGTTGCTTTTGGTTCACCAAAACGCATACTTAACGATATTTGATGACTGCCGCCGCCACCATCTACAAATTTTAACGGACTGTTAAATGCATAATCAATCTGACCTTCCAGAGTCTGTTTTATATTTACTAAACAACCAGCACCAACCGTTAAAGCATTGTTACCATAACCAAACCTTAGTGCTAGATTGTCATTTAATACTTTACTTTCACAACCAATATTTACATTAACTAAATCATTACGAAATGCTATGTCTAACGCAGTAGAAACATGTTCAGTTAAATAATATGCCGCACCTAAACAAATATTTGCAGGTACCTTATCGGTGCTCTTTAGACCTATATCCGGACTATTAAAATTCTCAGCTGAAAAACCTAATGATAAAACATCACTCGCACTATATAAAACTCCTAAATCTAAAGATATACCGCTTGCACTATTACCATTGCTAAATACCGGGTTTGATTCGGTCCATTCATTAGTTATATATTGTTTAGACAGATATTTTAGATTTAATCCTGCAGATAACATGGGACTAAATTGACTTCCATATGAAAGAATAACAGTATTTTCATTATAAAGATCTTTCGTTGTAAAATTGTACCATCCAAACCCGAGTGCACCAAGCTTCTCACCCATTGGATACACATATGCTACGAAATTATTGCTTAAACCATCTATTCCGGTATATAATTTAGTATAGGTAGCGGTTAGTTCTTCTCTATCTAATTGTGTTACACCTGCCGCGTTGTACATTATTGTATTTGCGTCGTCTGCTACTGCTACAAACGCACCACCCATACCTAAAGGACGAGCGCCAGCACCTAAATCTACAAACGCCGAATAAAGCTCGTTTCTAAAGAATAACGTCAATGCTGCTATTATAAATAAGAAAAACTGTCTTTTGTTTTGTTTCATAATCTGTTATAAATTAATAAATCCAATAAACAACTACTTCGCTAAAACTACCGTACCTTTACCCAGCATTGTAGTGCCTAACTTTAACTGGTATATATATACTCCACTTTCGCAGATATCACCACTCTCGTTTCTACCATCCCATGAGATACCCGGCTCTGTTGCAGTTACTGTACGGATTAATTTTGCTGAAATGCTATATATTTTTAATTCCGCAACCTCACTATTTTCGTTTGCAAACACAAATCTTGCTTCACCATACCTGCTATCAGGCCCTGAAGGTGTAAAAATATTGTATGTAACTGTAAGTCTTTTTGATGATACTATTGTCGATTTTACTGCAATGCTATATTCTGCAAGATGACTTATTTTAGTTGTTATCGTCACCGTGTTTTCATCAACACTTACAGTGCCGCCTACCAATTGCCATCTCGCGCCATCCCAATAATGAATAGCTAATTTGGACGCTTCAGATAACGGCAGTGCCGGGTAAGTATTATCTACATAATATATACCATCGGAACCTTTAGTAGCTTTACAACGCATGGTAAGTGTAATTGCACCACCTAACGTGCTAAGTAACTCATTGCTTACAGAATCTTTTGCTTCGATATCATATGACAATATCGGTTTCATCGGGGCAGTTAATACAGAAATTGACGGTTCTGAACGCTTAGTAATAGTATATTCAACATTACGAGTAATTGTATTTGCAGGTATGGACAACTTGGCATAATATATATCCAGAGAATCATCTGCTTTGCCTGAATCAACAACTCCTGATATTTCAGTAGCAACCGGTGTGTAGCTTATTGTTACGTAATGAACTTCAGGCGTAAATATTCCATCGCCTGAAAAATATATTTTGTATTTTAAATAACGGTCGCCTGTATGACCTGTCCATATTGACTGACCACTCGCTGTTGTGTAATAAGTAGTTAAAGCTCCATCAGGACCGCGAAAGACCCATGTTTTATTATCATTACTCGTAGCTATCTGGAATTTTAAGCTTGTACCGACAGGTTGGTTGGTAGGAGACCATAATATCGAATCCCAACTTACCCCGGCAACAGAACTGCTATCATTAGAAGAAGAAGTAAAACTACCGTTTGACACATATGCGCCGCTTATAGAAGAATAGGGGACCTCCGAACCAAGAGCAACTGTAGGTTCGGGATCAGCATACTTTCGGCGCTCATATTGTGCTTTAATTTCACCTGAAGATATCACCTCAGTATATATTGCTACATCATCTATTGTACCTTGGAAGCTATCGTCGCCACCACCGAAAACTCTGCCTATTCTTATTATATTAGTTGTGTAAGCAAGTGTAGCTATGCTAAGTGAATACGAACTACCGGAAGCAGCGCCATTAACGTAATAATTAATGTAATTTTTACCATATGTCATTGCTACTTGATACCAATTGGCTACATAAACTGAGTTAGTAGCTGAACTTCCAAGCCAATATTTACCATTAAATCCAGAAGATATACGCTTATCATTATTACTCCACATCATTGAATATTGATTTTGGTAATAACCGCCGTTTTTAGTTACTATATTGGCAGTATTGTTTTTTGCTGGGTCAATATATATCCATGCTACTATAGATACTGTACTAGTAGAACCCAAACCAGTATTACCGCAGCTTACATAGTCATCTATTCCATCAAAATTTAATGCGTTACCGGAGAATTTGATTGTAGAAGTACTTACGTTACCGATTGTACCGCCATCACTTCCTGCCCATATAATACCGCCGTTTAGAGTTCCATCGTTACCATTAGCCGACAAATCACTAACAGTCGGTCCACTGCCTTCGTCAAAATTATATAAAGCACCTAAGCGAGCGTCATATGTGCCAAACGCTGTAATAGTAGATACCTTTTGCAGAGTGTTATCAATGTTGGAAGTAGGAGTAGTAGCACTTGTGTTACCATAATACATAAATACTGTACTGGTACCTGTGGATATTGTGGGTATTTTCAACCAGACACCGTTTGGATTAATTGTACTAGGAGTTATCCAATAGTTATTTATTTTGTTATTAGAACCATCTACAAAAATTATGTCGCTATAGTCACTATTGGTTTTGCCAGCAGTTCTTATTGCTGCGAGGGTAGATGAACCCATGTCTTTCGTGCTTATGAATACCTGAAAACTGTTAAGTGTTGAAGTTGAATTATATATAGTTATAGGTATTCTATAAGCCCAATTTTCATTATACCAATTGGCACGACTAAGATATATAGTTGCGCCATTACCTATTCCCACAGGTGATGTATTATCAAGGTAACCGGCATTGAAATCATCGTAAGACGTTTGACTCCAAGTGTTAGCAAAAACAAGATTTATACAACAACTACATATCAGAATAAATATTGATACGCTTTTTTTCATTTTTTTCTTCAATGTTCAATTTTAATTACTTTAACTTCCTTTAACACTTTGTAGCAATTTTATTGCCATGTGCCATTTTTTAAACACATTTTCTTTTTTTTCTATTTTTTTAACAAATTTTCAATATCTATTAATTTTTGTTTAGCTTCCTGATTAGAAGGATCCATTTCAAGTACTTTACCAAACTGAACTTTAGCTTTTGCATATTGTTTTTTATTAAAAAATTCTAATCCTTGCTGGTATGTTTGTTCTTTTAGTTTTTCAGTAGCTTCAGCTATCTTTGCAGTGGCTTCCTGATTGTCAGGATTCAACTCAATCGCACCCTGAAATTCAGCAATAGCAAGTTCATATTCTTCTGTATTAAAGTACATTAACCCTCTTTTGTATTTTTGTTCAGCCTTACTGCTGCTTTTCAAATCCGAAAGCTTAGATTTTTTCACCGAACTGTTAGTTTTTTCATTTGAAGGCTTAGATTTTTTCATCGTAGCTGTAACTGTTTTATCTGATTCTTCAGATGATTCGCCAAACCTTAATATAAACGAAACTTTATGAATAGCGTTTATTTTACTCATAGGACTGAACCCGTAATCCAACTGGCAATTCTTAACTTTAAACCCTAAACCGGCTGTAATAGAAGCTAAATCATATCCTATCTCGTAACCAGTCCGTAACGCTATCATTTCTTTTAACCAGCACTCTAATCCTAAATTAAGCTGCATATCAGTGTTTGAATATTTATTAATATCTAAAACACCTGTAAGTTTTTTCATGTCTTCAGAAATAAAAACATAAGCACCGCCTACTCTTATTCCTAAAGGCAGCGGGTCATCTTCCGAACCGCTTGATATACCGCCTTTGTATTTTAACGCAGTTCCTATATTCAGGATTGACAGACCCAAAGATAATTTATTATCCAATAACCGGTATAACCCGCCTAAATCTACAGCAATACTGGACGCTGTAGATTCTTCGGCTAATTTACTACTAACGTATTTAAGATTAGCACCTGCAGATAATTCACCTTCGCTCATAAAATCCTGAGCATATCCTAATGTTAAAACATAATCTTGTTCTGCATTCCTCGTTTCAGTTCTTACCCCGTTTACTGAGTCCCACCAGTTTATCTCTATGTCCCCACCTTGAAATAACAGGAAAGAACCGCCAATATATCCTTTCTCACCTAATGGTTGGGCATATGCTATATTACTATAACTCATATCAACTAATTCTTTTGAATATGTAGCTCCTGATTCTTTATTTGAAATATTACTTAACCCTGCAGGATTAAACTGAAGTGTATTTATATCATCTGCTAAACCTACAAATGCTTCTCCCATACCCAAGGGTCTTGCTCCAATTCCTTGTCTTAATATAGATGCCCCGTTAGTCCAGGGACCTGTAGCATGACAGATATATGTTGATAATGTGAAAAACAAAATTATTACAATCTTTTTCATAATATGGTAGTTCCCGATTTACACCAGGATAGTTTTTTGTTTCACAAAAAACTATTTAATCACACAAACCTTTTTAGTGTCCTTTAATCCGGGTCCTTCTATATGTACTAAATATATTCCACTTGAGACAAGGTCACCATTACTGTCCTTACCATCCCATGTCGCCCAGTAAGGAACAGCCGAAGTAGTAGTTTCGTTTACCAGTGTTATTACTTTATCTCCGTTTATAGTATATACTTCTATTGTTATCCTGCCCGGTCTTTTTGTCTCATAACGGATTGTTGTTTTATCGCCTTTTACCGGATTAAATAAGTTGTTGTAAAGTGTTATTTTGTTTGTCTCTGCTGATATTAAAATAGGTTCTGATATACCGGGTTGTGATATTCCTGAATTGTCCTGAACAATAATTTCTACTGTTATCCCTTTTAACATAGGGTATTTTGCTGTAATATTACCTATCGTGATATCTGCTATTATATTATCAGGATTTTCAGTAGCAGAATCTAATGTTATACCATTTATTGTGTTAGATGTTAAGCCTGCAGGATCCAACCATTCCGCCAATGTATTTCCATCTAAGTCTTTTACGGTTATTTTATAGAGAGTTGCACTTGTTTCAATAGCAGCTGCTAATGTGATTGTATCTCCAACTTTTATTGTTGTTTGTTCGCCGGGCAATATAACAGAAATAACAGGTGCATTTGGCGGTGCTCCGGATTTTGTTATTGTGCTGGTTTGAACATATGTAGTAGGTATCTGATTTCCATTATATGCCCAAACACGGAAGTAATATGATGTGTTTAATGATAGTGAATAAAAAGTAGTTGTTGTAAGAGTTAAATTGTTTGAATAGGTTATACTGCTTACTTCTGTGCCGGTGAATTCACTATTAGTGGATTTAGCAACACCGTATCTTGTTCCGTTAGGATTAGTATTAGCAGACCAGCTTAGAGTTACGCTTGATGAGTGAACATTAGCGAATGTTATGTTAGAGGGAACACTGGCAGCAGTGTAACTGGCAATGACAACTGACCAAGCTGAACCTGCCGCATTAACAGCTTCAGCATATCTGGTATACAAAGTATTAGCTGAAAGTCCTAATTCTAACCAGTAGGTAGTGCCTGTTGTTGCCGTGTTAGCTAAGTTAGGTGATAATCGCATCGTTATATTGGTTCCACTGGAAAGGTATAGTCCTGTCTCATTTGTTGAGTTATCGTTAAACTGCCAGTAGATTGATGTAGGACCTAATAATGTTGATACTTTTAAGTTTGTTGGAGTGGCAGGAGCAGCAGATGGTTTTGTTATTGTACTGGATTGGATGTATGCTGTCTGAATTTGATCTCCATTGTATGCGATTACTCTAAAATAATATATGGTTTCAGAACTTAATGAAGATACAGGTGTTGTGTTAGCAGTAAGATTATTAGCAAAAGTGACTGCTGTGCTTACTGTTGCTCCATAACATTCCGGGTTACTTGATAATATTACACCATATCTTGTACCGTTAGGATTGGTGTTAGCAGACCAAGTAAGGGTCGCACTTGATGAGCAAACATTGGAAAGCGTAAGATTAGAAGGAACATAAGCTGCTGTATAACTTGTAATTATAACTGACCAACTGGAACCAGCGGTATTATATGCTTCAGCATATCTGGTGTATTGTGTGTTTGTAGAAAGTCCTAATTCTAACCAGTAAGTAGTGCCTGTGGTCGTAGTATTTGCTAAGTTAGGTGATAATCTCATCGTTATGTTTGTTCCACTGGAAAAGTACAGCCCTGTCTCGTTAGTTGAATTGTCATCAAACTGCCAGTAAATTGAGGTAGTTCCTAATGACGCTGATTTTAAATTGATTGGTCGATTAGGTATTACAACACTTGATTTTGTCGTTGTGCTGGACTGAACATATGATGATGATTGAATTTGATTTCCATTAAATGCAATTACTCTAAAATAATATGTAGTATCAGAATTTAACGAAAGGACAGATGTTGTGTTAGCAGTAAGATTGTTAGCAAAAGTGACTGCCGTGCTTACTGTTGCCCCATAACATTCAGGATTACTTGATGATATTACACCATATCTTGTACCATTAGGATTGGTGTTGGCAGACCATGTTAATGTTGCACTTGATGAATAAACATTAGAAAGTGTAAGATTAGAAGGAACATAAGCAGCGGTGTAACTTGTAATTACAACTGACCAACTGGAATCTGTTGCATTAACCGCTTCAGCATATCTGGTGTATTGTGTGTTTGTTGAAAGGTCTAATTCTATCCAGTAAGTTGTGCCTGTGGTTGCGGTATTTGCTAAGTTAGGCGATAATCGCATCGTTATATCTGTTCCACTGGAAAGGAATAACCCTGTCTCGTTTGTCGAGTTATCATCAAACTGCCAGTAAATTGACGTAGGACCTAACAGTGCTGATATTTTTATGTTTGAAGGTGCAGCAGGTGGTCCTGTTTTTGTTGTAGTGCTGGATTGAATGTATGTTGTCTGAATTTGCTCATTATTAAACGCTATTATTCTAAAATAATACGTGGTTTCAGAATTTAGTGAAAAGACAGATGTTGTGTTATTAGTAAGATTATTAGCAAAAGTAACTGCTGTGCTTACTGTTGCTCCATAACATTCCGGATTACTTGACAATATTATACCGTATTTTGTCCATGACGGATTATCTGTGGCAGTCCATTGCACTGTAACTGATGAATACCCAACATTAGAAAATACTACAGGTGCAAGAGGCGGATTTGCAAACGTGTAGGTAGTAGCTGCATTTGAAAGATTACTTTCTCCACTGGCATTAGTAGATACTACAACCCTATAATATGATGTGTTCGCGGTTAATCCATACTCTGTCCAACTAACTTGATTGGCAGGTAATGAAGATGATACTGCTACTTCCGATGAAGATGACGCTGTAGAATAACGGACACGATAGCCGCTCTCATCACTAACATCATTCCATGACCATTGTATTGAATATGTTGAGAGAGTTACACCTGTAAAATTAGTAGGTGCTGTCGGTAGATTAAAATACACCGTACACCCGTTAGATATACTTGACCAGTTCCCGGCGGTGTCTCTTGACCATATCCTAAAATAATGTATTACAGATGTTTGTAAATCATAAAATGTAGTTGTGCAATTAGATAATGCAGGCAGTGAAGTCGTATCTATTATTATTTCCTGTTCTATTACTGCAGGTTTGGTGTCATATCCATTTCCCCACATGCTTTCAGGAGTGACTGACCATGTGGCTCGCCGTATTAAAAATTGCCCATTATCTATCGCACCAACTGTACCATCTGTGCCTGGTGATATCCATGATAGATTTATATTACTACTACTAGTAAGACCAGTAAGTGAGGTTATTGCTGATGGTGATATAGTATCTACATTTATTGTGTAAACACCTGACATGGAAAGATTACCTGCACTGTCACGGGCTAAAAACTGTATACTGTTATTTGACCCAGGCAGAAAATTCACAGCGGTGGCGGTTGAAAATTGTAATGTTGTAGTTCCGTCGCTGCCGGTTGTAAGCACTGTTGGTTCTGTTGATGTTGATGTAATTATTCCTGAATAACCGCTAACTGTATTTGATGAAAACTTTACTGCACAGGAATTATACAAGACTGCTATCTCTTCCGGATCCAATACCCTATCCCATATTCCCACTTCATCCAAGTATCCTGTAAAACATACCGTAGCCCATCCGCCAATAGCTACATTTCCATTTGTAGTCAAATTACCTGAAGCAGCTTTCTGTACTGCTAATGCTCCGTCTTTATATATCTTTGCCGTTGCTCCATCATATGTAAATACCATATGATGCCATTCATTCGCTGCTACCGGTACACCAGTAGGAAATACCCATGTCCATGCAGCCGTATAAAAATTCCAATTTCCAGCTGAGGTTTCACAGCCAAATCGCCAGTCACCAATCCTCGCAACCGCTAATGGCTGCAATAGACCTCCTGTACGTCTTGCCCATACTGATAGCGTTATTTTGTTAAGTAAATTTGCAAAACTCGCTCCGCTACCACAATCCACATTATCATTATCATCAAGAAAATATAACGTTTTTTCAGTTTTAGTTGTTGACTTCCATGAAGTCATATTTTGCCAGGTAGCTTGAGTTATTGTTCCATTATTCCCATAACCACTTGCATCATAAACAGTAGCACCAGAACCCTCATTCAAATGCCACAATCCAACACAACCACTACTTGCCACTATCTCTGTCTTACCTGCCATCAACCCGGAATTTATATCCTGAACATTTACTCGCACTTGAGGTGTTGAAACATTTACATATGCAGTATTTGCTGCTGCCCATGTTCCTGTGGATAATTTAACTTGTGGATAACTAAATACGGTTTTAGTTGTATCTAACTTAAATGAACGGGTTGAACTCCACGCTGAATATTCCCCGGATGTAGAAGTGCTAGCCCTGACATGCCACCAATATTGGGTATTCTCACTTAATGAACCGTTCAAATTAGATATTAAACAAGAAGACCTGTATATTGTATAACTTGATGCAACTACCGATACAAAATCTTGAGCATCATCAATTTCTAAATCGTAAAAGACAGTTTGTCCTGCCAGAGCAGTTGATGTAGACCAGTCTATTGTGTTAATATTAGTCCATGTCATTGTTGATGGTGAATAAAGATTAGGTACTGTAGGAGGCGCTGCATTAAGAATGGAAGAAAAAAATATAACAAAAAAGACAAAAACTATGTTTTTTGATTTAAAAAAAGTTTTCATTTATATTTTTTGATTATAATCATGTTCATCTTTCATCTTTTATCTTTTACCCAAATGCTGCCAGAAAAAGTTTTAGCATATTTTTTTAATTCTGCACCAATCTTGCTTATTTCGCCAAGATGAGAGTAAGTACGCATAGAAGTATCAACGACAGCGATAGATATCGACATAAGGGGAAATTTTTCTTCTTCGCCTTTCCGATTAGGTGTCAGTATATAACCTTTTTTGCGAGCTTCTTCATCATAAAAGGAAGGCACTAAATTGTCAAATCGTTTGATGATTTCATTGCAAAGTTTTTCATAATTACCCGGTGTTGTGACTATAATGAAATCATCACCTCCTATATGCCCGATAAAATCTTCGTTTTCTATACAATCCTTCAGGATATTGCTAAAAGATCCAATTGCTTCATCTCCTTTTATATAACCGTAGTAATCATTATAAGATTTAAAATTATCAATGTCAAGATAGAGAATTGCACATGGTATCTGTTTTTTAATTTTTTCTTCTATTTTGTTCATTATCACAAGATTACCGGGTAAACCGGTTAACGGATTGGCATCTTTTAGTTCTTTTAAAAGTCTTCTGTTTTCTATGACCAACCATTGTTTTTCCAAAGAACTTTTTATTGCCCGCTTCAGTAATCCCGGATCTATAGGTTTTATCAGATATTCATCAACATCTCCCCTTATTGCCTCTATAGCCATCTCCAGCGTAGCTTGACCGGTCATTAGAATTATATTTGTATCTGAATTAATTACTTTTAATTCTTTTGCTATTTGAAGACCGGTTATATCCGGTAAATTATAGTCACAAACAGCTAAATTTATAAAACAATTTCTCGCTTCCTTGATAGCAGAAGAACCATTTGCAGAACTGAATACCTCGTAGCCTGCTCTCTTAAGAATAGTACTGAGCATTTCTCTTATGCTGTCATCATCATCAACTACCAGTAAATTTATCTTTTTTTCGTCCATTTTATTTTTCTCTACTATGCAACAGGTAATCTAACAAAAAACGTAGAACCCTTTCCTTCCCCCTCGCTTTCCACCCATATTTTTCCTTTAATCCTTTCAATAATCCTTTGACAAGCCGCTAAACCTAAACCTGTCCCTTTTGCCTTTGTGGAAAAGAAAGGAGTAAACATTTTTTTCATATTCTCTTTAGAAATACCGGGACCTGTATCGTTAAACTCTACTTGAATCATGTTGTCAACTTTCCCGGTTTTTATATGAAGTTCCCCTCCGTTCATTTTTTCTGTCATTATCTCAAAAGCATTTTTAGTCAGATTGACAAAAACCTGGCGAATTTCATCCCTGTCAATTTTAGCTTGAGGCAGCGAGGCAGCAAATTCCTTAAATACTTTTATGCTTTCCGGAGGAACAATAACAGTCAGAGTTTCTTCTAAAAGATTACTAATGTTTACCATGCTAAAAACAGGTTCTCTTGTCCTGGAAAACCCTAAAAGGTCTTCAGCAATTTTAGTAGATGCATTTATTTCCCTGTTAATTACTGCCAGGCATTTTTCAATTTCAGTATCAGCAGGAGCTATCTCTTTAATAAGATAAGCCGCAGATTTGATTCCGGCTAATGGATTGCGCATCTCATGACCGATGACATTAGCCATCTGACCAACGGCAGCCAGACGTTCAGACTGAACTAATTTTTCCTGGGACTCTCTTAACTGGCGGGTTCTTTCTTCAACTCTGTCTTCTAATTCTTTATTCCATTTATCTAATTCTTCATTCGCCTGTTTTAATTCACCTGTCATTTTTTTTAACGAACCTGCCATAGAAGCAAATTTCTCAGCCAACACTCCTATTTCGTCCCTGCTTTGAACATTTATATCTGTATCGAAATCACCTGCTGCAACTTTTTCTGTTTCTTTTTGGAGAATCTTGATAGGTTTAACAAGTTTATAAGAGAAAAAAATGCCGATTGATACAGTAATTATTAAAGCACCGATTAAAAATATATCTACCTGTCTTTTCATTTTAGTTGCCGGCAGATAAGCAACACTTAAAGGTTGCTGAACAATTACTCTCCATCCTAATTCCCTGACCGGAACATAAGTGCCGAGAAAATTCTCTCCTTTATATTTGAATTCATATCCTCCTTCTTCCTTTCTTTTTAGTGCTTCAGAAACAAGAGGAATATCGCTCAGGTTTTTTGCCTGTAAAACTATTTTCTGGTTCGGGTGAGCAATTGGACTGCCTTTTTCATCAACTACAAAGGAAAATCCTTTTTCCCCAATTTTAATCTGAGCAATTAAATTACTTATAGCAATCAGGTTAACTTCTCCCATTAAAACCCCGACAGGCTTACCGGTAGAGGTTTCTATCGGAACAGAAATAAGGACGAACGGATAATTCTCTTGAGAACGATAAAGATTAGATACATATCCTCCTTTTTCAATCGCCTGAAGAAAGAATGGCTCCTTAGAGCGTTTGGTCAATGGTTCAACCTCTATTTTTCCAAATCGGGGAATTTTTAATCTTATCCTTCCGGAAGCATCTAAAACCACAATCTTCATAAAAGCCGGATAAGACTTAATTAAATTTTCCAAAATTATTCTTTGTTTAGGTATATCCATTGTAACAAACTCTTTCGGTTTCTGAATTACAAAAAGTATGTTTTTTATATCTTCAATAAAAGAATAAACAGTATCTGCTGAACGGTGAGCAATCTCTAATTGAACATTAATACTTTCTTTCTTCATAGATTGTTGCCCGACATTAAGAACTATTGTTCTGACTGCAAATAAGGGAATAATTGCAATCCCTACAAAAAGAACAAGTAATTTATATAATAATTTGCTTCTTCTCTTCTTAACCATAAAACAGTACTCACTTTGCTAATATACACGAATAATCACGAATTTCATAATGCCTCACGAATTTACTACGAATATTCATGTTTATTCGCGTTAAAACATCCACAGTTGCAGAACACTATACCTAATTAAGGCTTAATAGGGGCAATCACTTCTAAAATACTCTCTTTAAGATATTCAATGTTGAATGGTTTAAAAATGCAATCACATGCTCCTAGCCTGAAAGCCTCTACTATTTTTTCGCCATAATTTGAGTAAGCAGTAATCATAATCACTTTTATATTCTCATCAATTTCTTTGATATTACGCAATACTTCAATTCCATTCATACTTGGTAATACTATATCTAAAAGTACCAATTCCGGTTTGTCTTCCTTAACACTATTTAGTGCTTCTTTACCATCATTAATTGTAGAAACCACGTAACCCTGTGACTCAAGAATAAATCTTAGCATCTCACAAATATTAAGATCATCATCAACAACTAATATTTTTTTCATTTTCATCTCCGATTAAACGATATTGTATTAAAAGTTTCTTGTTTCGTCAAGGCGACTTTTAAAAGTTTCTTGTTTCGTCAAGGCGACTTTCTCTCATTCAACAATAGTTATTTCAACCCTTCGATTCTTTGTCTGTCCATCTGCGTCAGAAGAATCAGCAACCGGTTTACTAGTACCAAAAGTTGTCATGTTTATCCTTTCAGGTGAAATATTATATTCTTTGATAAGAAAATCACGAACTATTTCGGCCCTTTTCCTGGAAATCTCTTCAGAATTAGCTTCATTGATATCCGAATGTCCTTCTATGCTTACCTTCTGAAGTGGAAAAACACTTAATGTTTTAGCTACGTTATCAATTATACGCAGACCGGATGGTGTTATAGAAGAACTATTTAATTCAAAAAGAATTGTATTTTTTAAAGTGTTCTCCGTTTCTGCAGGTGCGGGTTCGATTGGTAATTTTTTAGGAACAGTAACAGATGTTTCTTTTAGTTTTTCTTCCGCGTTACGTAATGCTTCTTCAGTTTGTCTCGCTCTCTCCAGAAGCGTTATTTCTTTTAATTTTTGCTGAGCTTTTTTATGAGAAGGATCCATTTCAAGGACTTTTCCTAATTGAACTTTTGCGTTATCATACTGACCTTTATCAAAATATTCCAATCCCCGCAGGAAAGTTTGTTCTATTGGTTTTTCAGTAGCTTCTTTTAATTTTATTATAGATTTTTTATGGTTTGGGTCCGTCGCAAGTGCGTCCCGAAACTCTTGAATAGCAAGTTCATATTTTTCTGCGTTAAAATATATTAATCCTCTTTGATAGTGCTGTTCAGCAGCAGTGTCCTCTGTTTTTTTATCTAATGAACCTGACGATTCTCCAAATCTCAACACAAACGAAATTTTATGAACAGCATTTATTTCGCTCATAGGACTGAACCCGTAATCCAACTGAGAACTCTTAAATCTAAACCCTACCCCTGCTGTAATAGAAGCTAAATCATTTCCTGTTTTATAACCAGCCCGTAACGTTATCATTTCTTTTAACCAGCATTCTAATCCTAAATTTATCTGCATATCAGTGTTTGTATATTTGTTGATATCTAAAACACCTGTGAGTTTTTTCATATCTTCAGATATAAACTTATAAGCACCACCGACTCTTATAGCCATCGGCAGCGGATCACTTTCTGAACCACTGGCTATACCACCTTTGTATTTTAGTGCAGTCCCTAAATTCTGGATTGACAAACCAACAGATAGCGGATAAGCGGATAAGCGGGTAAGAAAACCTAAATCTACAGCTATACTGGAAGCGGTCGATTCTTCAGCTAATTTACTGCTAATGTATTTAAGATTAGCACCTATTGATAATTCGCCATCACTCATTAAATTCCTAGCATATCCAAATGTTAAAACATAATCTTGTTCTGCATTCCTCGTTTCAGTTCTTACCCCGTTTACTGCATCCCACCAATTTATCTCTATGTCACCACCCTGAAATAACAGGAAAGAACCGCCAATATATCCTCTATTTTTCAATGGTTGAGAGTATGTTATATTGCTATAACCAGTATCCACTAATTCTTTTGAATATATTGCCCCTAATTCTTTACAGGAAATATTACTTAAGCCCGCAGGATTAAATTGAAGGGTATTTATATCATCAGCTAAACCCACAAACGCTTCTCCCATACCTAAAGGTCTTGCTCCAACTCCTCGTGTTAATATATCTGCACCATTAGTCCAGGGACCTGCAGCATAACATTTATATATCAATAACGTGAAAAATGCAATTGTTGTGATAAATTTTCTCATATATCTGTCTCAATCTTACCCGCTCACCCGCCCATCCGCTTATCCGTTATTTGATCACACAAACCTTTTTTGTGTCCTTTAAGCCGGGACCTTTTATGTATATTAAATATATCCCGCTGGCAACAAAGTCGCCATTATCATCTTTACCGTCCCACGTTGCCCAGTATGGAACAGTAGAAGTCGTAGTTTCGTCTACTAATGTTGTTACTTTATTTCCATGTAATGTGTATACTTTTATTGTTATCCTGCCGGGTCTGGTTGTCTCATAGCGAATTGTTGTTTTATCACCTTTAGTCGGGTTAAACAAGTTGTTATAAAGTGTTATTTTATTTGTTTCTGCGGATAGTAAAATAGGTTGTGATGTGCCGGGTTGTGATTTTCTGGCATTATCTTGAACAATAATTTCTACTGTTATACCTCTTAACATTGGATATTTTGCTGTTATATTGCCAATTGTGATATTTGCTGTTATATTACCCGAACTTTCAATAGCAGATTCTAATGTTATACCGTTTTTTGTATTAGATGTTAATTTTGCAGGGTCTAACCACTCTGCTAATGTATTTCCATCTAAATCTTTTACGGTTATACTGTATAGGGTTGAACTTGCTTCAGCAGTACCTGATAATATTAATTTATCTCCGGATTTTATTGTTGTTTGCGTATTAGGTAATATAACAGTAATAGCAGGAGCAGCAGGCGGAGAACCATGTTTTGTTATGGTGCTTGATTGTATGTATGTAGTTGATATCTGATCCTCGTTGTATGCTATTACTCTGAAATAATATGTAGTATCAGAAGTTAATGACGGGGCAGATGTTGTGGTATCAGTAAGATTATTAGCAAACGAGACTATCGTGCTGACTGATGTTCCGGCAAAATCAGAACTTATTGAAGTTATTACTCCGTACCTTGTCCACGCAGGATTATCTGTATTTGCTGTCCAAGTTAGTGTTGCACTTGAGGGTCCTACATTGGAAAACACTATAGGAGCAATAGGCGGACTTGCAAGCGTGTAGGTTGTTGCTGTGTTTGACAGAGCACTCTCACCTTGGCTGTCAGTAGATACTACAACCCTGTAATATGATGTGTTTGCCATAAGTCCGGATTCAGTCCAATTAATGGTATTGGCACTAAGTGAAGGTGATGCTGCGGTTGCTGAAGGAGAAGATGATGTTGAATACCGGACACGATACCCACTCTCGCCGGCGACATCATCCCATGACCATTGTATAGAATATGTTGAAAGTGCTACACCTTTAAAATTAGCAGGTGGTGCTATTAGATATACTGTACAACCATTTGAAATACTAGACCAATTACCGGCTGTATCTCTTGTCCATATCCTAAAATAATGTGTTGCAGATGATAAATTATAAAAAGTAGTTGTGCATTGTGATAATGCAGGTAACGAAGAAGGTGTTCCTACGTCTATTGTTATTTGCTGTGCTATTACTGTTGGCTTAGTATCATATCCATATCCCCACATGCTTTCAGGGGTAACTGACCATGTAGCACGCCGGATTAAGAATTGCCCGTTATCTATTGCACCAATCGTCCCATCTGTACCGGGCGATATCCAGGACAGGTTTATATTACTACCACTGACAAGACCTGTAAGCGATGTTATTGCAGATGGTACTATAGTATCTACATTTATAGTGTAGCTAACTGACTCGGCAAGATTACCTGCTTCATCCAGAGCTAAAAACTGTATCCTGTTATCTGTACCATGTATGAATTGTATTGCTGTTGCTGTTGATATCTGTAATGTCGTAGTTCCATCGCTACCTGTTGTCCGTACTGTCGGTTCCGTTAATGTTGATACTATTATTGTTGAATTTGTCCATGCATTTGTCGAGTATTTTATAGCACAGGAATTATACATCACTGCTATCTCTTCCGCACTTAATGCACGTTTCCAGATACCTACTTCATCTATAAATCCTCCAAAATAAAACGTTGTAGGTTGTATTGCACCAATATATATATTGTCCGTAGCAAGTAAAGCACCGGACACACTTTTCTGCGCTGCTAATAGCCCGTCTTTATATATCTTTGCTGTATCGCCATCATATGTATATACCATATGATGCCATACGTTTTGTGATACTGGTACAACAGGATCAGGTGCCCACGTTCCTCCACCACCATATGTACCATTCCCATAAAAACCCCAATTTAAACTGTTTGTCCCAGCACCAAATCGCCAGCCGCCGCCACCGGTCCTTCCAACCGCTATTTGCTGGACCTCCCAAATGGACCGTATCCATTTTACCCATATTGATATTGACATACTGTTAGTTAATTCATTAAGTCCAGATCCGTTACCACAATTAACATATTCATTATTAAAACCATCAAAATATAACATGCTCTCAGTGTTAGATTCTGACTTCCATGAAGAAATATTTTTCCACTCAGGATTTCCAGTTATTGTTCCATCATTACGATAACCTGAACTATCCAATGTGTTCCCATTTAAATGCATCAATAGGACACAACCACTACTCGCTATTGTCTCAGTCATTCCTACCCTCAACCCGGAATTTGTATCCTGAACACTTACCTGTATCTGCGGCGTTGATACGTTTACATATGCTGTATTTGCTGTCCAACCTCCAGTGGATGTCTTTACCTGAGGATTACTAAATACTGCATCTGTTGTATCTAACTTAAACGAACGGGTAGAACTCCATGCACCATAATTATTAGCACTATATTTAGTTTTTACCCGCCAATAATATTTTGTATTTTCCGATAAAGAAGTTATCGCTGCCGATGATGTAGTAACATCCCCAAAACCTCCAACCGGCGAACCAAAATTTATGTCATCATCTATTTCTAAATAATATCCTATTGTTCCTGGAACATCACTCCAATCACATATATTTGCATTGGTCCATGTCGTTGTTGACGGATAGTATAGTGTTGGTGGTGATAGTATATATACAGTACAGCCATTTGTGGATAAACTTGACCAGTTGCCTGCTGTATCTCTTGTCCATATCCTAAAATAATGTGTTGCATTGTTATCTAAATCGCTAAATGTAGTTGAACAAAGTGATAATGCAGGCAGTGAAGACGTCGTGCCTGTATCTATTGTTATTTCCTGTGCTATTACTGATGGTTTGCTATCATATCCTGTTCCCCATAAACTTGGTGTTACTGACCATGTAGCTCGCCGGATTAAGAATTGTCCATTATCTATTGCACCAGTTATTCCATCCGTACCGGGCGATATCCATGATAGGTTTATATTACTACCGTTAGCAAGACCTGAAAGCGATGTTATAGCTGACGGCGGGACTGTATCTACATTTATTGTGTAACTAACTGACTCGGCAAGATTACCAGCTTCGTCACGGGTTAAAAACTGTATCCTGTTATTTGTACCATGTTTAAATTGTATCGCTGTAGCTGTTGACACCTGTAATGCCGTTGTTCCATCGTTGCCTGTTGTCCGCACTATCGGTTCAGTTGATGTTGATGTTATTATTTCTGAATTTGTCCAAGCATTTGTTGAGTACTTTATTGCACAGGAATTATACATCACTGCTATCTCTTCCGGACTTAATGCCCGATCCCATATTCCTACTTCATCTAAATATCCATCAAAGTAAAAATTACTACTGCCCAATTGACCAATCAATATATTGGCAGTTACATTTAAATTACCTACCCTCGCTTTCTCGACTGCTAATACTCCGTCTTTATATATCCTCCCTGCTGCGCCATCATATGTAAATACCATGTGATGCCACGCGTTACGTGTTGTTACCACACCACCAGAAACCCAACCACCCCCTGATAACGCAGATGAATAAAAACCCCAATCAGTGCCATTACCACAATCGCCAAATTCCCAATCGCTGGATCTGCCTACCGCTATCTTAATAGTACCACCTTGTGCTGTTATCTGATATGACCACAAGGATATAGTTATTTTGTTAACTAAATTTCCAAAACTCGCTGCGTTACCACAATTTACGTAATCACCACTACCATCAAAAAATAACATATTTTCACTGCCGCCTGTTGTTTTCCACGTAGTAATACTATCCCATTGTGCTGAATTTATTGTTCCATCATTACCATAACCTGAACTATCTACAGCATTACCATTTAAATGCCACAATCCGACACAGCCACTACTCGCTATTGTCTCAGTCATCCCTACCCTCAATCCGGAATTTGTATCCTGAACACTTACCTGTATCTGCGGCGTTGATACATTTACATATGCGTTATTTGCTGCCCAACCTCCTGTGGATGTCTTTACCTGAGGATTACTAAATACTGCATCTGTTGTATCTAACTTGAATGAACGGGTTGAACTATATGCTGAATATTCTCCTGTAGTAGAAGTACTAGCTCTTACATGCCACCAATATTTAGTACCCTGGGTTAAGTTACCATTCAAATCAGATACTAAACAGGAAGACCTGTATATTGTATAGCTTGATGCTATTATTGTTGAAATATCTTCTGAATTACCTATCTGTAAATCATAAAAAACGACATCATTTGTTGGAGCAGTTGAGGTAGACCAATCTATTGTATTAATATTAGTCCATGTTGCTGTGGAAGGTACATAAAGATTAGGTACTGAAGGAGGTGCTGAATAAAGGTTAGTAAGAAAAAATATAACTAAAAAGACAAAAACTATGTTTTTTGGTTTGAGAAAGTCTTTCATTTATATTTTCTTTGGTATACATTATAAAACAAGACGATGACATAAAGACTATTATTTTTTCAACAAATCTTTAATTTCATTTAATTTCTGCTGGGCTTCCTGATTAGAAGGATCTATATCAATGACTTTTTCAAACTGAACTTTTGCATTTTTATATTTACCTTTATTGAAATATTCCAATCCTTGCTGATAAGTTTGTTCTTTTAATTTTTCAGTAGCTTCCGCTATTTTCGCAGTAGCTTCCTGGTTGTCCGGATTCAGTGCAATAGTACCCTCAAATTCAGCAATAGCAAGTTCATATTCTTCTGCATTAAAATATATTAGTCCTCTCTGATATTTTTGTTCTGCTTTGCTGCTGCTTTTTGCATCCGAAGGTTTAGATTTTTTTATTGAAACGTCAGGTTTTATATTTGAAGGCTTGGATTTTTTAACCGGAGCTGCAACTGCCTCTTCCTCATCAGATTCTTCAGATGATTCGCCAAACCTTAATATAAAGGAAACTTTATGAATAGCGTTTATTTCGCTCATAGGACTAAATCCGTAATCCAACTGGCAATTCTTAACTTTAAACCCTAAACCCGCCGTAATAGAAGCTAAATCATATCCTATTTCATAACCGGCCCGTAACGCTATCATTTCTTTTAACCAGCACTCTAATCCTAAATTAAGCTGCATATCAGTGTTTGAATATTTATTAATATCTAAAACACCTGTAAGTTCTTTGGAATCGTCAGATATAAAAACATAAGCACCGCCTACTCTTATTCCTAAAGGCAGTGGGTCGGCTTCCGAACCGCTTGATATACCGCCTTTGTATTTTAACGCAGTTCCTATATTCTGGATTGACAGACCTAAAGATAATTTATTATCTAATAACCGATATAACCCGCCTAAATCTACAGCAATACTGGACGCTGTAGATTCTTCGGCTAATTTACTACTAACGTATTTAAGATTAGCACCTGCAGATAATTCACCTTCGCTCATAAAATCCTGAGCATATCCTAATGTTAAAACATAATCTTTTTTTGCATTCCTCGTTTCAGTTCTTACCCCGTTTACTGAGTCCCACCAGTTTATCTCAATGTCTCCACCCTGAAATAACAAGAAAGAACCGCCAATATAACCCTTCTCACCTAATGGTTGGGCATATGCCATATTACTATAACTTGTATCCGCTAACCCTTTTGAATATACAGCTCCTAATTCATTATTAGAAAGATTACTTAACCCTGCAGGATTAAACTGAAGAGTATTTATATCGTCAGCTAAACCTACAAACGCTTCGCCCATACCTAAAGGTCTTGCTCCAACCCCTTGTCTTAATATAGACGCCCCGTTAGTCCAAGGACCTGCAGCATAACAGTTATATATTGTTAATGTGAAAAACAAAATTGTTATAATAAATCTTCTCATATCAGTCTCAATTTTACCTGCTCACCACAAGCAGTTTACATGCTTGTGGCTTACCCGCTACTTTATTACACAAACCTTTTTAGTGTCTTTTAATCCGGGTCCTTTTATGTATATTAAATAAATATCGCTGGCAACAAAACTACCGTTATCATCTTTGCCATCCCAAGTAGCCCAATGTGGAACAGATGAAGTAGTAGTTTCATTTACCAATGTTGTTACTTTATCCCCATTTAGCGTGTAGACATCTATTGTTATCTTACCCGGTTGAACTGTTTCATAACGAATTGTCATTTTATCGCCTTTCACCGGATTAAATAAATTATTGTAAAGCGTTATCTTATTTGTCTCTGCCGATAACATAATAGCATCTGAAGTTCCCGTCTGCGATTTATTCCCGGCGCTGTCCTGAACAACAATCCCTATCGTTATTCCGCCCACCATCGGAAACTTTGCCGCGATATTACCCAGCGTGATAGATGATGTTATGATATCCACAGTACCATTAGAACTAGATGAAGCAGATTTTAAAGTTATATTATTTATGGTGTCGGAAGTTAAGCTTTCAGGGTCTATCCATTGTGCTAATATGTTCCCGTCTAAATCCTTTATAGTTATACTATAAATACTTGAACCCAATTCAGCAGTACCTGTTAATGTCATTTTATCGCCGGTTTTTATTGTTGTTTGAGCGTTAGACAAAGTAATAGTAATGACAGGAGCAGCGGGTGGTTCAATATCTGCTTTAGTGCAAACATTGTATATTGTCGATGCACTCGTGGCAGTTCCATTGCCGTTATATGCTGTTACCCTGTAATAAAATGTAGTATTAGGAACTAAAGTAGAATCTATGTAAGTTACTGCTGTAAGGTTGTCAGCTAATAGTTGTTTCCAATCCCAAACAATATTATCTGATGAACGTTCTACTGCATACCTTGTAGTATTAGGATTATTATTAGCAGACCATGTTAAAGTTGCACTTGACGTACCAATATTAGAAAAGGTAATACTGGAAGGTACCGCAGCAGCAGTGTAACTTGTAATCGCAACTGACCACGAAGAACCTGCTAAAGTATACGCTTCGGCATATCTTGTGTATGCTGTATTAGTTGAAAGTCCTATTTCTAACCAGTAAGTAGTACCTGTTGTTGCCGTATTAGCTAAGTTAGAAGATAATCGCATTGTTATATTTGTACCGCTGGAAAGATATAACCCTGTCTCATTAGTAGAATTATCATCAAACTGCCAGTAAATAGAAGTAGTTCCGAATGATACAATTTTTAAATTTTTCGGCAAATTAGGTATATAAGCACCTGATTTTGTCATTGTGCTGGACTGAACAAAAGATGATGTTTGGATTTGATTACCATTAAATGCTATTACTCTAAAATAATATGTTGTTTCAGCAATTAGAGAAGTTACAGGTGTTGTATTAGCAGTAAGATTATTTGCATAAGTGACTGTCGTGCTTATGGAAGCTCCATAAAAATCAGAACTGCTTGAAGTTATTATCCCATACCTTGTACCAGTAGGGTTAGTGCTAGCAGACCAAGTTAGCGTTGCACTTGATGTATAAACATTAGGGAAAGTAAGATTTGAAGGTACATCAGCAGCTGTATAGCTTGTAATTAGAGTTGACCAAACACTATATCCGGAGGCATTAATTGCTTCGGCATATCTTGTATATGAAGTATTGGTAGAAAGACCTATTTCCAACCAATAAGTAGTGCCTGTTGTTGCTGTGTTGGCTAAATTAGTTGATAGTCTTCCCGCTATGTTTGTACCGCTGGAAATATATAATCCCGTCTCATTAGTGGAATTATCGTCAAATTGCCAGTATATTGAGGTAGTTCCTAATGATGTTGATGTCGATATTTTTAAATTTGATGGTTTATTGGGTGGTGCTTCATTTGTTATTGTGGAAACAGAAGTTGTATATAATGTTGTAGTCTGGTTACCGTTATATGCCCAAACACGGAAATAATATGTTGTGCTTGCAGTAAGTCCGGTTGCGGTTGTCGAATTGGTAGTTAAATTATTTGAATAAACTACAAAGGTGCTTACCGTGGCACTGAATGTACTATTTGCTGAACGTGAAACACCAAACCTTGTCCCTGCAGGATTAGTATTTGCATCCCACTGGATTGGAACTGTTACACTTGAAAAACCGACGTTCGAAAAAGTTATGTTTAAAGGTGCAGCCGCCATAGTGTAGCTTGTAATTACAACTGACCAAGTAGAACCATAAATATTAGTTGCTTCAACATATCTAGTGTATAGTGTGTTAGTAGAAAGTCCTAATTCTAACCAATAAGTAGTACCTTTAGATGCTGTGTTCGCTAAATTAGTCGATAGTCTTGCCGTTATATCCATGTTACTGGAAACATATAATTCTGTCTCGTTTGTAGAATTGTCATCAAACTGCCAGTAGATAGATGTAGTACCTAACAACGCCGAAATTTTCAAATTTCTTGGTCTATCAGGAATTCCTTCCTTTGTTTTTGTACTGGATTCTATGGATGCTGTCTGAATTTGACTTTCATTATATGCTAATATTCTAAAATAATAAGTGGTATCAGTACCTAATGAAATAACAGATTTTGTGTTAGTTGTAAGATTATCAGCAAACGCGACTGTTGTGCTGACAGCTGTTCCGGCAAAATCAGAACTTGTAGAAGTTATCACTCCATATCTTGTCCATGCCGGATTATCTGTACTTGCTGTCCAAGTTAGTGTAGCACTTGATTGCCCTACATTAGAAAATACTATGGGTACAAGCGGCGGGCTTGCAAGTGTGTAAGTTGTTGCTGCGTTTGAAAGACCACTTTCTCCCTGACTATTAGTAGATACAACAACCCTGTAATATGACGTATTCGCCATAAGTCCGGATTCAGTCCATGTAATCTGATTAGTAGGTAACGACGGTGAAGCAGGTGCATCCGAAGGAGATGCTTTTGTTGAATATCGTACACGATATCCTGTCTCGCCGGCAACATCAGTCCAAGACCATTGTATGGAATATGTAGAAAGTGCTACACCTGAAAAACTGCCAGGCGGAGGTGGCGGAGAAAGATATACAGTACAACCATTGGATATGTTTGACCAGTTACCCACTATGTCCCTTGTCCATATTCTAAAGTAGTGTGATGTATTATTTGCTAAAGTATAAAATGTTGTTGTTTGATAAGATAGAGGTGTTACGGAAGTTGTATCTATAGTTACTTCCTGCTCTATTACTGCCGGCTTAGCATCATAACCAGTTCCCCACATACTTTCAGGAGTGACTGACCAAGTTGCACGTCGTATTTTGAATTGACCGTCATTTATAGTTCCTGTCTGTGCATCCGAACCAGGCGCTAACCACGATAAATGTGCATCAATATTGCTAATATTATCAATACTACTTCCTGCAAGTGTTGTTATGTCTGACGGTGCAACAGTATCCACATTTATTGTGTAACTGGCTGACTCAGATAAATTACCGGCTGCATCTCTGGCTAAAAACTGTATCCTGTTATCAGTACCATTTTTTAACGGTACCTCTGTTGCTGTTGAAAATTGTATTGCTGTAGTTCCGTCGGTACCTGTCGTAAACATTGTATCTGTTGATGTAATTATGGCAGAACTTGTCCATGCATTTGTTGAGTATTTTACTGCACAGGAATTATACATAACCGCTATCTCTTCCGCACTTAACGCCCTATTCCATACCCCTGCTTCATCTAAATAACCCTGGAAAATATACGGACGGTTAGTTGCATCTCCACAACCTATTCCCAATTTATCAGTTCCTGATACAATTGAGCTAGTTACAATTAAATCATAATCAAACCAGCTTCCATTGTAATAATAATCAATTTTACCATATTTACCACCGCCATAATTACCGCTTTTATATGTCGCAGTTACCATCTGCCAAATACCTGCTTTAATATTACCCCCAATAGAATAAGCAGGACCTGAGTTTGTGCCACCTCCTACATTAACATGTATGCCATCGCCTTCGTGTCCCATAGCATACCCATAATAACTACTATAACCAGGTTTTCTTCCTATAATACCGTTATAACCAACAACATCTGTAGGGTTTATCCATGCTGATAATGTAAATTCAGTTGTAACATCTAAACTTTCATTATTACCACAATCTACATAATCACCATTTCCATCAAAAAATAAAATACTCTCACTACCACCAACTGACTTCCATGTAGGTGTATTTGTCCATGCGGCGCCTGTTATCGTTCCATCATTCCCATATCCTGAACTATCATTGGCATTCCCATTCAAATGCATCAAGAGAACACAACCACTACTCGCTAAAGTTTCGGTCTGTCCTACACTCAATCCCGAATTGACGTCTTGAACATTAATTCGTATTTGTGGTGTTGATACGTTAACATATACAGTATTCGCTGCCCATCCTCCCGTAGATGTCTTTACTAGCATGTTACTAAATACAGCATCTGTTGTATCTAACTTAAATGTACGGGTAGAACTCCATGCTGAATATTCTCCTGATGTAGAAGTGCTAGCCCTGACATGCCACCAATATTGAGTATTCTCACTTAACGTGTTGTCTAATTCGGATATTAAACAGGAAGACCTATATATATTATAAGCTGATGAAACAACTGTTGCAAAATCTTCTGCATTATCTACTGCTATATCGTAAAAAATAGCATCACCTGTTGTAGTGGTAGATGAAGACCAGTCAAACATATTGACATTTGTCCATGTTGCCGTAGAAGGTGAATAAAGGACAGGTACTGTGGGTGCCGCAGAATGAAGAAGTGTTGAAGAAAGTATTATTAGAAAGACAAAAGATACCTTTTTTAACTTTACGAATATTTCCATTTAAGTTTACAGTTGCACGTCTCGCTACTAGCAAACTTCCGTTAGAATTTATTTATTTATAATTACTACTTAGTATTATAGTATAGTAATAAAAAAAACCTTGTCAAGTACTTTTTTTACTTTCAGCTTTTTTATTTTTAAGAGATATGACCTATACGATAAGATATTGTCCGAATTATGTAAATTTTTATAAACTAATCAGCAATCTTAATAATTTAGTATAGAAAATTCAGTGTTGTAGATTTCCGATTAAGGCACTCGGGAATGACAATCTTTCATTAATGGGGTGTCGTTTCTGCCCAGCATGTAATTCCCACGAAAGCGGGAATCTATTTTGATGTACAGAAATTTCAATATTTAGCAGAGCTAACGCTCTGCGGCTACAATGTCGATTTGTTTGTAGATGCAAAGCGAAGCTTTACCTAACTTTATAATAAAAAACAATCACTATTTTAGTATTACGTTTAATCCATTATATGCAAGTTGGATATTATGTTTAGATAATATTTTCTTCAAAATACTTTTATCTAAATGAGCGACGTGCGTTGCAATAAATTTCCCGCCGGGTTTTAATAAACCCTTTTCCATAATGTAGTTGTGGAACTTTAAAAAAGACCACAAGGTCATGTGTGTCTCTTTTAATAAGCTGCGGTTTTGCATAGCTTCATTGTTATTCCACATAGTGCATTCAAGTATAATAACATCATAATGATATTTTTGAATTTCTTTCCATGTCTGTTCATGATACCAGCCCGTATCGCAGGCGTAAAGTATTGTTTTATCATTTTTTTGAAATATATAATTAAGCGGTTTTTCATCATTAGCGGTGTCGTGATTTGCCAGTAACGGAATAACAATCATTCCGTCAACTTCTAACTTTTCAAAAGGCTCAACAACGTTAAATTTAAGGTTTATTGAATCAAGTCGCCAAAACCGGTTAAAATTATGATAACTTTTCGCAAGATTATCCACTATTTCATTACAGTAAACATTAATAACGGGTGCATTTTCTACTTTTGACGTAGGACTTGACTGGTTTATTTCTTCAGGTGTTTTTATCGATCTTACCTTAGATGTAAGCTGGTTTAAATCCAAGTGGTCAGGATGCGAATGTGTAATAAATACATTTTTCACAGTACTTAAACTTATATTATTCAATGATGCTGATATACCGACTGCCGGCGGTGCATCTACCAAAACAGTTCTATCTATCAATATAGAAGAATAAAACCAAAATTCTTTCCAACCATCTTTCTTTGTTTTTTTGCAAATTGGACAATCACAAAAAGCAGAAGGCCAAAATTCCCCGGCACCGGTACCTAGGAAAATTATTTCCACACCTGTTGGTTCTGCTGCAAGTTTTTGGTTTAATGCAAACGATGATGCTAAAAAAATAATCAGTATAATCTTTTTCATGTTTTCTTTACCTCTTTAACTTGTTAATTCAGCGTGGCTTGCCACAAGGTAAACAATACCATTACTAGGAATCCCGACGAAAGTCGGGATAAACTCCGCGACGAAGTAATCTCAATTAAGTGTTGAGATTGCCACACCCCTACGGAGTTCGCAATGACATCGAAAGAGAATTCAAAAGTTTCAAAAGATTTTTTACCACAGGGACATTTATTTCATGTTGTCATTCTTGAATCTTAACTAAAATTTTAAGACGAGATGCTTTCCACCAGTTCCTCTACTGAATCTTTGGCGGACAAAAAACCGTAGGTGGGCAAGCACTATTATTCAGCATGACAAACAACCTTTTTTATTTCCCTTCTTTAAATTTTTATTTTTAAGCCGTCATAGGCAACTTGGATTTTATACTTGGATAGTGTTTTTACTAGTTTACTTTTATTTAAGTGAGCGACATGTGTTGCGAAAAATTTCCCGCTTGGTTTAAGCAATCCTTTTTTTGTTATCCGTTCATGGAACTTTAAAAAAGACCATAATGTCATATGTCCCATCCATGATAATTTGGCATCCGGTATCGGTTCATTGTTTTTCCATCCGGTACATTCAAGTATGATAACGTCATAATGGTGTTTTTCTATTTCTTCCCATGTTTTTTCAGAATACCAGCCGGTATCAGATGCGTAAAGAATTGTGCGTCCTTTAATGTTTAATATGTAATTAAGATTTTCTTCGTTATATGTCCTGTCATGATTAGCAAGTACCGGCATAACAGTGGCTTCTTCATTAATTTTTAATAATTCAAACGGTTTTACTATATTTACAAAACAATTTTTTTGTTTATCAAAATTAAAGAAACGATTAAATTTTGTGTAATTTTTTAAAAGTTCAAATATAGTTTTGTTTATATATAGGTATATCTTGCGGGTGTTATCATCCCTGTGACCTATTATTTCCTGCGGGTCAAAATGGTCCTGGTGAGAATGCGATATAAATATATAGAAAGGAAATTTTACGTTAATCTTAAATAATGCCATGTTTAAGGATAATCCTGTCGGTGCATCTACAAGGTATTGATTGTCTATCAGTATTGAAGAATTAAACCAAAGGTTTTGTCGACCACCTATCCTTGCATTATTGCAGATTGGACAATTACAAAAAATAGAAGGATGAAATTCGCCACCGCCCGTACCAAGAAAAAGTATTTCCATATCTTTCTTTTCTCCTTTTGGTAGTATATATGAGAAAATATTAAATTTTATTAAAATTAGTATTAAAAGCAACGATATTAAAAACCATGTTCTTTTTGACATAAATACACTCCTTCATTTTCTTTTATTGAAAGATGCAGGCAGAGCAAGCTCTGCCACTACAATAATGTAACTGGATGTACATTGGGACATTTACTTGACGTATTGGTATTTCAATGTTTAGCAGAGCTGACGCTCTGCGGCTACAATATAAACTGGTCTGTATCTGCCCGCCAACGGTTCAGTGGCGGGACTAACTTGATGTATAGGAATTTCAATGTTATCACGCCGAGGGCGTGAGACTACAATTTAATTATAGTTTTGTAGTTGTCGCCAGACCCTTGGCAAGCCTAACTTGGTTAGATTTTTATTTTTAAACCGTCATAAGCAAGTTGAATATTATGTTTGGATAATTTATTTTTTAAAATGTGTGTATCTATATGAGCGACATGTGTTGCTATAAATTTCCCGCCGGGTTTAAGTAATCCCTTTTTTGTTATACGTTCATGAAATTTTAGAAAAGCCCATAGTGTCATATGTCCCCATTTCATTAAATCGACATTTTGCATAGGTTTATTATTGTTAGGTACACTACATTCAAGTATAACAGCGTCATAATGATGTTTTTCAATTTCTTCCCATGTTTTTTCAAAATACCAGCCCGTATCACAAGCGTAAAGAATTGTTTTTCCTTTGATTTTCATTATGTAATTAAGGTTTTCTTCGTTGTATGTTTTATCGTGATGAGCAAGTACCGGAATAACAACAGCATCTTTGTTAAGGTTTAATAACTTAAACGGCTTGATTATATGGACATAGTAGTTCTTGAATTTATCGAAATTAAAAAAACGGTTGAACTTTGTATAATGTTTTAGAAGTTTAAATATGGTTTTATTTATGTAAAGATGTGTTTTGATTTTTTTATCGTTTTGCGAGGATATTATTTCCTGCGGGTCAAAATGGTCCTGGTGAGAATGTGATATAAATATATAAAAAGGAAATTTTATTTTAATCTTGAACAATGCCATGTTTAAACATAAGCCTGTCGGTGCGTCTACAAGATATTGATTGTCTATCAAAATAGAACAACCAAATGAAAGACTTTTCCGGCCATTTTTTCTTGATTGTTTACAAATTGGACAATTACAAAATATGGAAGGAAAAAACTCACCTGCTCCGGTACCTAAAAAAAATATCTCCATGATTAAGAGCTCCTGTTTTAAAATTGTATAAAGCGTGATGTGTAATGTGTTATGAAATTATCGATTATGTGTGTGCTTGCCAAGGGCAAGCTACTACATTTTTGGACATTAGATTGTCTTTAAGGAAGCAAAGCTTTGCTTTGCGGCTACATTATTATTTAAATTTTAAAATACTACTTTTCAATAATATCTCTGACTATTTTTACCCAGCGGGCTAATCTATCCGGTTCTCCCTGCACTGTATGTACATCTTTCAGGCGAATATGATAAATGCTGTTTTTACAGGATTCTTTCGCATCACCTATAATCCTTTTTATGCGGTTTTTATCCCAACTTACACAAACCATCTCAGCTGGATTTGGTCGCCACGATACTACGTAATCGCTGCCTATTTGCTCAACACATTTATTAAGATTAGCGACAGGAGTTACGGCAATACTTCGCAGGTTCTTTAATTTTCTGAGTATATCTATCTTTCTGGTCAGGTCTTCACAACAACCATAATGAACAAGACCGTATTTCTCCATAATAGGTATTTGATACTTAAATAAAAATTCATCATGAAATTCCGGGGATACAAGTGTAAATTCCTGTGCTGCAACGAAACCCCAAAGGTCTTTTCGCTTGCATGGTGTATTAGGTTTTGGCCATGACAATTCATTTACATATGGCATAGCCTGATTATTATGCAGAGTTAAAGTATAATGACTTGCATCTTCTGCTTCCTGGTTGTTAGTTAAAATTCCATCTTGCATAAAAGCTAAAAGATTATGTAATTCCTTGGGGTTTTCATACATATCCAGCATAAATGTTTCAATACCGCGTAATTTACCTAAATCAGTAGAAATATCTGCTCCAAAACTAAAATAAACTGGACATCTAATTATATCAATAGTTAAAATATCGCCAATTGCATCGTAAAGTTTTGAATATCTTAACTTTGTGTCTTTTTCATCAACTTGGTGATGTATCACTTTAAGTTTTTTAACATCGCTCCAATCTTTTATCGGAGGATCATATCTACGGGCACCGCTAGCTACAGAATCGTGACGACCCAGGTCTACTCCCCAGTTAGCTTCCCCATTTCCTTGGACGGAAGCATCAAGTGTAATCCAAGGTTCAAAAATACAATCATCTCCTATGGAATCGTGAAAAAATCGCAAACGAAACATTCTTTCATAATCGCGATAAAAAGAATCCTTGCATTTCATTGCTTTATCAGAAAAAACTTCCCTGCACCAAAGGCTGGACATTCCGCAAGAAACCAATATAGGCGGACGGGTTTTTTTTAAACTGAAATGGTCGCTCCATAGTTTACGTCTTTCTTCCTGTGTTGGATTTGCTGAAATTTCCGCGTATTGCTTTGCTAAGTCCCTAAGGATTTGAATATCTTCTTTGTTTGTTTTGTCCATAAATACCTCAAATTATTTTTTAGTGGATATCTAACTTGTTGTATAGGAATTTGAAAGAAACAGGCAGAGCTTGCTCTGCTACTACAATATTGGCCCCGATGTCCATCGGGGTATTAATTTGCTATAAATATTTTTCTAAAAATGTTTTTGCTTTTAGGATGTCAATTTTTTGCTGTTCTCCGGATATTTCCCGTTCTATAAAAACCGGACCGTTAAATCCGTTTTCTTTTAATTTGGAAATCATTAAAGGGAAATTAACGCTTCCTTCGCCGATTGGGGTTTCAATTCCAAGTCCATCTTCGCGATTAGGCCATAATCCGTCTTTAGCATGCAACCCTTTAATATATTTACCTAAAATTTCTATCGCATCTAACGGATAAGCCATACCGTAAAGAATGATGTTTGCAGGGTCAAGATTAATACCGATATTATCAAGTCCAATATCAAGAATTGTTCTTTTTAGCGTTGACGGTAATTCCTGTCCTGTTTCAAAACAAAATGTCTGATTGTTCTTTTTGCAGTGTTCAGCGAATATTCTAACTGTATTAATAAAGCCTGCATACTGAGAATCTTTCGGGTCGTTAGGTATGAAACCGACATGTGAAAGAATATTTTTTACTTTCATTTCGCAAACCATATCAGAAAACTTTTTTGCCAGGTCTAATCGTTTAACACGGGTGCTTTCAGGAACAAAACCCATTGTTGGAGGACCTTTAAATCTATCCCACACCTGTCCTTCAAAAAGCAAGAAGAAAGAATCTATTTCAACGCCAAGTTCTTTTGCCGTTCCTATTACTTCTTTAGGTTTTAATTTATCTATCATAAATTCTGCTGTAGATGAAACCTGGCAAATATTAAACCCAAGTTTTGTTACCCTTTCAAAGTTTTCCCTAATTTTTTCACTAACACCGGTTATCAGTCCAATTTTCTGTTTCACAGTAAAAATCCCTCCTTCTTTTACAGTTTTATAAATTCTTTTAAATTTATTTCTTTTATAGTATCAACTATCTTGTCTGCTTTTGATAAATTTTGGTTATAAGAATTAAGATTTTGAAACCCGATACATTTCATGCCTGCGGATTTTGCTGCCCGGACACCTTTTTCTGAATCTTCTATAACTATACAATTTTTTGGTTCTACTTTCAATCGTTTTGCAGCTTCAAGAAAAATGTCCGGCGCTGGTTTGCCATTTTTCATTTCTTCTCCACTTACAAGAGTTAAGAAATAGTTCTGAATATTTAGTTTTTTTAAAATTGTTTTAATGCTTTTTATTGACGAGGATGAAGCTACTGCCATTATTATATTGTTTTTTTTTAAATCCCTTAAAAGTTCAGGGATACCATCAATTGGTTCCATATTGTGTTTCTCGATTTTTCCCAAAGCACCTTCAACCTGCAAATTAACCAATTCTTTTACCGATTGATTCAGATTATATTTTTTCTTAAGATAATACCACATTTCTTGATTTGAAACACCTATGAATTGCAAATACTTTTTTGGGGAAATATTTATTTTTAATTTTTTAAATGTTTTTTTGTTAACTTCTAAGTAAATTGGTTCACTATCAATGATTACACCATCCATATCAAAAATAAATGCTTTTAATGTTTCTTTATTCATAGATGCTGATGAGAAAAATTTGGCTAAACTAAAGCAGAGCGGAGTTTATCTCGCATATTTGTTGTGCGGGACTCTGCAGCTACGTTGGACCTGGACATTTGACTATTTTATAGTTACATTTACCTGGCTTACACCGGTAAGATAATCATCTGCTACTGCATGGACTGTTATTATATGATTACCTTTTGGATAACCGGTAGTGTTCCATAAGTACTCAGGAGTTGATGATATTTTAACGAGTTTGTTGTCTATGAAATAACGATAAGATACAATTGGGTTTTCTGTCTCAGGATTCTTAGTAGCAATAGCTGTAATTTTTACTGTTCCGCTTAATTTTGCGTTTTTATCAGGTGCAGTTATGGAAACAGTCGGCGATAGTTTAAAAAAATTATCATCCATTACCTTATCGTGTTCTGCTAATTCTGTGACAGATAAATTGTTAAGGTTAAATATTAATAATCCAAGACCAGCCATCTGGGGTGATTCTGCTCTAAAGTATTTTATCCATAAGTCTATATCAGGTGCATTTCCGTTAAATTCGTCTCCTCCGCTCAAGATACCTATATTCTTACCTTCAAGTCCATAGTATTTTATCCAATCAGTCCATTTCTTGATATATGTTCTGTAATCCTTAACTCCGGGATAGATATATATTTCCGGTTCATAAAGATCAATTATATCACTTGCATTTGCCATTACATCATCAAAACCATCACCATAATAAGCAGCACCCATTAAAAAATCCGGATATTGTTTTTTCACACGTCTTAGCGCACTAATAGATTCCTTTACCCGATTGTCACCTTCCCATGCAACCCATTCGTCAATGGATATACCATAATATCCTTCCTTTGCAACCCTTAAATAGTTATTATACATCTTCTCTTCAGTGTCAAGATAATCCGGATCCGCAGCCTTTGACGCATCATCTCTCTGGGCAGGACTATATGGTATCGGAAGTTTTCCTTTGGATACCATTCTATCGTGCCATGACTTGTCAGCATATTTAAATGAAGAAAAATTCGTGGTTTCATGAGGCTGCTCGCTATCACCGGCAAACCACGAAATAATATATGGCGGATTTATGGGTGCAAGATTGGGATTTGGGAATACTGCTCCTTCATGGAAAAACAACTTGTCATTTGGTGGAGTAAGAGAAATTGTAAAATTATTATTTGATATATCACTTGGAATACCTGCTATATCTTGTACGCGTATCATACAATTACCGCTTGCTTTATTTGGAACTATAAAAGACTCAATACCATCGTTTGCTGTATTTGGGACTACAGTTGTCCAGTTTGTTCCCCCATCCGTTGATAAATCTATATTTACATTTCCTACTGTACCTTGACTTGCCCAACTTACTGTCTTCCGGTTACCTGCAACCCAATTTTCTCCGCCATTAGGAACTATTACTGTTATACCCGGTTTTAATTGCCCTTCACTCATTATATTTATATAATCAAAATTACCGGTTGCTTCAGTACCGGTAGTATCCATTACCAACTTCATAATGTGTTTACCTGCACTTAAACTTACTCCTGTCTTCTTTAGTGTTTGCCAATTCTGAAACCCGCCGGTATTAGGAACTGTCATTTGTCCGGTTTTATCTATGTCATCAAACTCTATGTGAAAATTACCGCCATTACCACCACATGCTACCCGTACTTCTAATGTATATGTTCCTGCTGTCATAACATTTATTGTATATTTTAACCATTCTCCCGCCATGACCCAGCCAACATCATTACCCCCGCTTGCATCATTACTTGGTTCAACATCAACATCTGTTTTTTTCCTGTACGCATTTTCCGGCTCACCTGTGGGTATATCGCGATATGTTGAGTTACCTTTTGATGTATCGTAATATGATATATCCTGTCCGCCGTTATCAAAATCTTCTACTTCTAGCTTGCATGGTATCTGAAATGGTACTCCCTTGAATGGAATGTTTATACCCATAGGTTTTGTAGTGCCATTAGGACTGTTTGATACAACAGACCAGTTAGGAACTTCATCTGCTGTCTTTATCGCAAAATAATATTTTGTTGAAGGTGAAAGTCCAACGACTGTGAATCTCTCTTCATTAGCTACTTCTTGTGCTGCCGGTGTATCTTGGATTTTAGTTGCTGAATCCCAGTTTGCATCTGTTATAGGTGAAAGTGAGTATCTTATATCATATGGTATATACTTTGCAACCAGACCTGTAGTAGAGTATCTTACCTTATATTGTTCCCACATTTTAGTTTTACTTGTAACGCCATTATCGCCGGGAGCAGTCCATGTAAGAGTAATTGATTCCGGTGCCGGGTTACTTGTTGCAAGGTTTGTTATTTTAACAGGTGGTATAATGTCTGTGAGAGCAAGTGTCGTAGCACTTGGTGATTTTGATAATAGTGACCAGTTAGGAACTTTGTCACCTGCTTTAATTGCAAAGTAGTATTTGGTTGAAGGTGAAAGACCAAAAATTATAAACGATTCCGCAGAACCTGCAGGATTTGGAGTTAAATCACATTTAGCTTTATTAGCAGCATTCCATTCTGCTTCTGTGATAATAGGCGACAGAGAATACCTGATATCGTATTTTGTTGCTGTTCCGAAATTGCCATCATCACCGACAGACCGCCATACAAGTGTGATGGTTTTAGATGTCGGGAATGCGGTCAGGAAATATGTTATTTTGGCAGGTGGTGTTGTGTCGGAAATACCTGACAAAATACAAACGTTCGTGAATATACCAAGAACAAACATAACACATAATCTTATCAAATATTTTTTAGGCATAGTAAACAACTCCTTAAATAAATTAAAGTAATACGATTATATAAAATTAAAAATAAATATCAATAAAAAAAGGAATCTTTATCAACCGTCAGGTAAAGATTCCTTTTTTGAATGTATGTAGAGTGTAATGAAATTATCAGCTTTGTTTGGGTTTGCCAAGAGCAAACCACTACAACATCAAACAGCTTTCACAGAAGCAGAGCAAGCTCTGCAACTACGACATTGGACATCGCCCACCACTCCCTCCACTGAATCTTTGGCGGGCAAGAAACCGATGGCGGGCAAGGACTATTTGACTAATCCTATCTTGCCAGTCTTTCTGCCACCGGCAGTGTCTTCTATCTGGTAAATATATACTGCTCTGGCTACCTTGTCACCATCGGCATTTTTACCGTCCCACTCGAGCCAGCCTAAATTGCCAAAGTCGAGCTCTTTGAGTTCCCTGATTAATTCACCATTTACACTATACAATTTCATAACACAGTTAATTGGCAGGTTTATTACTTTTAACATACCGTTAATTGCTGTGTTAGGATTAAATGGGTTAGGATATATTTTAATTTTGCTTAAATCAACAGATACATAACTGCCCAATATTCGGTATGTTGAAAAGTGTTTTACTATTGCAGTAACTGTATTGTTTACTTTGTCTACTGTCTGGACTCCTGTCACTAAATCCCAATCTGTGCCGGTCCAGTAATATATTCTAAGTCCATCCTCGTTTAATGTTCCTATATCCGCTGCTGTATATGGTATTGTTATGTTTACTGCTCTTGTGAATACCTGGTTTTGCAGCGTTGGAGCATTATTGTTAAATGTTAGTTCGCCAAAATCATAACATATTGGATTAACTGTGTTAACATATTTCAATGTATTACCTACAACTGGCGGTACACTTGTCCTTTTTGTTGCAAGATACTTGTTAGTTGATAGGACTCCTGATGGTACGACTATTTTTATCCCATTTATTCCTTTTATTGTTCCGCCCTTACTGCCAACTAACTTAGATATATACAGATCGCTAAAATTTATTACTATCGTCGTTGTGGTATCACCGGTTAATTCGATAGTATCTACATTTTTGCTGAACGGAATTGAAACATCTTTCTCACCTGAATCTGCTTTAATAAATGTTGAATTAATCGTATCTAATACAGCACCATTGGAATCTTTTGTCTTAATGGTCAGTGTTCCTCCGTAATCCGTTACTAA
Source organism: Elusimicrobiota bacterium (assembly GCA_028718185.1). Taxonomy (NCBI): domain Bacteria; kingdom Pseudomonadati; phylum Elusimicrobiota; species Elusimicrobiota bacterium. The sequence goes on along the minus strand of JAQUMH010000010.1, from coordinate 48,502 downwards.
AATATTCTCATCATTATACACCTGCAATAAGAACTGCAAATTTGCCGGTGTGGTTGAATCATCGTAGAAATATGTATATATTCTGTGTTGTAAGTTATACGTACTAAATTGGTAAAGTGCGGATGTTGCAAGATTTGTGGCTGCATCCCGGCTGTAAATCGTGTAATAATATGTCTTTCCTTTCTCTAAATTACTAATTGGGACGCTGTGGTCGGTTACAAGTGTTGTAATTAGTGTAGTTGTACTACCCAGAGCTGTTGTGAGTCCATATGCTACCTGTGAATCTGACGGCTCATTGGTTGTCCATGTTATTGCTGCACTATTTACTGTTACGCCGGCATGAACATTACTTATTACCGGTGCATCAGGATCATTTGCAGTTGTTGTAAAAATATAATCACCGGTTGTTGTCGGGTTATTACTTATATCTGCTGTTATTATCCTGTAATGATATAATGTCTTTTCGGTAAGACCAGTTATAGGGACACTGTGGCTGGTTACAAAATTTGCTAATGTTGTTGTACTGCTATATGGCAGCGTTGTACCGTATTGAACTTTACTGTTTGCAGCCTCATTAGTTGTCCATGTTACTACCGCTCCACTGCCGGTTATACTTGTTGTTGATATTGCACTTACTTCCGGTGGTGTTGTATCGGCCGTTAGTTTTATTATTTTAATGTAATTGACATTACTGCAATCAGTCGCCGCACTGGGGTCAAAAACTAACTTCATTATCTGGTTGCCTGGGAGAAGTGTTACCGAGTTTACGACTTCTGTATCTGTCCAAATTCCCCAGCCACCTGTTGCCGGCAAGCTTACTGACGGTGTTATGAAATAAACCACATCGTTCTGAGTGAATTCAAAGTGTACTATATCATTGACTGCCGGTTGGCGGGCTGTTCTTAGTATTATTTGGTATTCGCCACCCTCATTTACATTTATACTGTATTCCAGCCACTCTCCTGCTTTTGTCCACCCTACATCATACCCACCACCGATATCATTACAATTTTCTATATCTACATCCTCACTTATTCTATAGGCATTACCACTGTTGCCGGCTGTTGTATCATGGTATGCCACACCTTCACCGCCTGTGTCATAGTTCTCTGCTTGTATTGTTGTTGCACTTAATAAAACTGACGATATCTGCCAGAGGTTTCCATTGTTTCCATATGTTATCTGATTTGATATTACTATTGAAAAGTTTGCATCTGAACTGTCGGTTGTTCCACCGCTTATTGCTGACAATCTTATTAAACAGGTACTACTGGGACTGTTCGGCAGAGTAACTACTTCGCTGCCATCATTTGCTGTATTAGCTACAAGAGTACTCCATGTCGTTCCTCCATCAACTGATAATTCTATTTTTACATTACCTGCTACACCTACACTTCCCCATGTTACTGTTTGTTGACTGTTAATTAATAAATTTTCTCCGCCATTTGGGTATGTTACGGTTATACTTGCACCAAATGTATTATCAGGAGAAACAGCATAACCTGTTACATTTTTAGTAATTACATTAAAATGATATGTTTTTCCTGATTGTAAACCGGTAATCGGGACGCTGTGGCTGGTTACCAAATTTGTATCAAGAGTTGTGATATTAGTATAAGTGGTTATTAAATTGTTATAAGTGTTACGCTCCTGTGAATATTGAACCTGAGAATCACAAGGAACATCAGTTGTCCATGTTATCGTTGCTGAATTACCAGCTACATTCGATGTTACTGCAGATATAACCGGTTGAGAACCTGTCAGCGGTTTGTAATATCCATTCACATTGTTCATTGCCCACTTAAAAGCTAAAGCGAATCCTGAAGCTGCCCCTGTGCCATCTAAAAGATAATTGACGTCGGATGGATTCATGCCCCAAAAAACTATACCTGCTGTATTATAATATTTCGGTCCTTTAGAATTCAATGCAAAATTAACAAAAGATGGCGTACCACCCCCATCATAACCCGGGCTTAGGTTTACCTTAAAACCTTTCTTTCCAAAATATGGGATGGACGGATAAGAAGCCAAATCATCATAATGCCAATCGTTAATAGTTATATTTTCTTTGTGTTCTATTTCATCTATGTGCTGCCACGTATCATCCGGAGATGCCGTCCAATGTGTAGTCGGATAAAACTGCTGGTCATAGGGCAGTCCGACTGTACCAGGTATTAACATATCACCATACATATATACTTCTATGCCTTTACTCTGAAGATAATTATTTATAATGTTCAGCCAATAAACAAATTGTTGGCCATTGGTTCTACCGGTCGCCTTACAAAGAGAACATACGTTAATATTATAAACTTCATCAAACCCGATACAAATTGCATGATTCCCAAAAGCTAATGCTATTTCCTCTGCCATGCCGCATACAATCGCCGCAATACCGGGTGCATTAGGACATAAACTACGCGAGTCATTTACCGGCTGACCTCCTCTGTTTTCATCATATTGCGGATATGCCAGTAAAAAATTTCCTTTAACATCACCATCGGCTACTCTAGACGCCTGGTGACCAAAAAACTGCACCTCAGGAATAACTTTTATACCATTTGCTCTACCTAAATTTCCAAGTTCCAGCGCTTTGGCTGCGTTATACCAAGTACCGTGAATAGGATATCCTACATAATCATATTGATCCCATACTCTGACGATTGCAATATTACATCCATACAGTGGGAACAATCCGCTGATTATTCTTTTGATGCTATCATAATCTCCAAAATTAATCCAGCTACCTTTTAATTGGGCCGCAGCATAAACCATCTGTCCAATAAAAAGAAAACTAATAATAAATAATAACATCATTCTTTTTATTTTCATAGTTCCTTCAATAAAATGTGTTATGAGTGATGTCTGTTATAGAGTTTTAGAGTTCATAGAGTTTGTAGAGTCGTAGACCCTATAACTCTATGACCCTACGAACTCTATAACGCTTATCTTATTTCACTAGTCCAATCTTGCCTGTTTTCTTACCTCCGGCAGTATCTTCTATCTGGTAAATATATACTGCTCTGGCTACTTTGTCACCATCGGCGTTCTTGCCGTCCCACTCGAGCCAGCCAAGATTACCAAAGTCGAGCTCTTTGAGTTCCCTGATTAATTCACCATCAACACTATATAATTTCATAACGCTGTTTGTTGGCAGGTTTATTACTTTTAACTTACCTTGCGCTGCTGTATCAGGATTATATGGGTTAGGATATATTTTAATGTCGTTTAAATCAGTAGAAACATAACTACCCAATATACGATATGTTGAGAAATGTCTGACTGTTGCGGTTACTGTATTGTTTACTTTGTCTACTGTCTGGACTCCTGTCACCAAATCCCAATCTGTACCGGTCCAATAGTAGATTCTAAGTCCAGCTTCGTTCAATGTTCCTACATCTGATGCTGTATATGGTATTGTTATGTTTACTGCTCTTGTAAATACCTGATTTTCCAATACCGGTGCACTTTCACCAAATGTCAGCTCACCAAAATCATAACATATCGGATTAACTGTGTTAACATATTTTGTTGTGTTGTTTGCTGCAGGAGGTATACTTGTCCTTATTGCTGCAAGATATTTGTTTGCAGATAAGACTCCTGTCGGTATTATTATCTTTAACCCGTTGGCTCCCCGTATTGTTCCGCCCTGGTAACCTACTAACTTTGCTGTATACATATCATTGAAATTTACAACTACCGGCGCTGTTACGTCACCTGTTAACTCCACTGTAGTTATATCACTACGGAATGGGATTGAAACATCCTTCTCGCCTGAATCTGATACAGTTAGTGTTGAATCTGTTGTATCCAGAATACTATTATTACTGTTCTTAGTCGTAAGGGTTAATGTACTTGTGTAATCGGTTGCTAAACTACCTTCATCTAAATTATATACCTGTAATTTGAACTTCAGGCTTGCAGGTGTTGTCACCTCATCATAGTAATATGTATATATCCTGTATTTTATGTTACATGTTTTAAAACTGTTTTGTGTTGATATTGTAAGGTTACCAGATGTATCTTTACTTAAAACCTTATAATAATAGGTTTTACCTTTCAGTAACGCGTTTAGTGAGACACTATGTAATTTTGTTGCGGTTGTATCTAATGTGGTTGTACTGCCAAGCACTGATGTTAGTCCATACGCTACTTGCGAATCTGAGTCCTCATCGGTATTCCATGTTATAATGGCACTGTTTTGTGTTACACCTGCAGATATATTGCTTATCACTGGCGGAGTAGTGTCATTTGCAGTTGTTGTAAAACTATAATCAGCGGTCGTTGTCGGGTTACCATTCATATCTACGGACACCATCCTGTAATGATAGACTGTGTTCTCAGTAAGATTACTTAGTGTAACACTATGCGAATATACTCCACCAGTATCTGTTACCGGTGTTGCGCTGCCATAACTTGTAGTTAAACCATACTCTACCTTACTGTTTGCCGGCTCATTTGTTGTCCAGGTTATAACTATTCCACTGCCACTTATGTTACCCGGTGTCGGCGCACTCACTACCGGTGGCGTTGTGTCAGCAGTTAATCTTATTATCTTTATATAATTGAAATTACCGTTGCTACTTCCTGCTCCTGTATCCAGGACTAATTTCATTATCTGGTTACCTGCAGTAAGTGCGGTATTGGATGAGACTTCTACATCTTGCCATGTCTGCCAACCGCCGGTATTGGGTATAGCTACTGATGGTGTTGTCTCATACGGGACTAAATTGTGGTTTCCAAATTCAAGATGTACGGGACTTGCTGTTCCTTGCATGGCTCCTCTAATTATTATTTTGTACTCAGCAGTTTCATTAATATTTACACTGTATTCTAACCACTCGGTTGGTACTGCAAATCCTATATTGTAGCCGCCACCGGTATCAATACAAGTCTCCACATCCACATCCTCATTTGTTCTGTATGCGTTACCACTATTGCCTGGTGTCGTATCATGGTATGCTACAGCCTCACCACCCGTGTCATAGTTTTCTGCCTCTATTGTTGTTGTACCTGTTCCTATCAGCCATGGGTTACCATTATTACCAAATGACATCTGACCTGTTACTGTTATTGCAAAATTAGTATTTGAACTGTCAGTTGTTCCTCCGATTATTTCTACAATTCTTATTAAGCAACTACTACTTGCACTGTTTGGCAGAGTTACGACTTCACTGCCGTCATCCGCTATGTTTGTAGCAAGTGTACTCCAGTTCGTTCCACCATCTACGGATATTTGTATCGTTACATTCCCTGTTATTCCTACACTTGTCCATGTTACTGTTTGTTGACTGCCGGCTATTAAATTTTCACCGCCATTCGGGTAGGTTATTGTTATACTCTTTGTAGGTGTTGTCACAGGTGTCCCATATACTTCAAACTCCCATAACGAATATCCGTAAATTGTTCCTCGAGCCGTTCCATACATCCTGATATACCTGCCACTACCGTTAAGACCACTGAGAGTTTCTACTCCACCGGTCCCTCCTGTCTTTGTATATATTGTTGTCCAGTTTATATTGTTACTTGATACTTGGAGCTGGTAATCCTTTCCATATGCGTCTTCCCATCTTAATATGACTTGATTTATATTATATGTCTCAACTAAATCTATTTTTATCCACTGCGGGTCTCCTACATCTGACGCCCACCGGGTTGCTTGATTACCATCTATTGCGGCTGATTCGTCTCTGCCTGCCGTACCTTCCAGTGATGATGCTGTTGCTGTTTTTCCTATTGCGAGGTTACCTTGATTATTTGTCTGTCCATTTACTATATTGGATATTCCTGACCAGTTAGGTATTTCATCACCTACTTTCATACCAAAATAATAGGTTATTCCTGCACTTAAGCCCTGGACAGTATAACTCTGATTACTTCCGGCAACCGATGGTGTTGGTTCTCCACTACATTGTATTGCTGTTGCCCAGTTGCTATCTGTTATATTCACATTTGAATACCGTATATCATACACACTCGCTGTACCAATATTTCCATCATCACCTACTGATGTCCAACTCAACACTATACTGTTGCTGGTTGCAACTCCTGTCACTAATGTGTTTATTGATGAGGGTGCTGTCGTGTCAGGTGCATTTGTTGCTTTGCTTACTACATTGGATATTCCTGACCAGTTTGGTACTTCATCTCTTACTTTCATCGCAAAATAATAGGTTATTCCTGCACTTAAACCCTGGACGGTATAACTCTGATTACTTCCGGCTACTAATGGAGTTGGTTCGCCACTGCATTGTGTAGTTGTTGACCAATTACTATCAGTTATATTTACATTTGAATACCGGATATCATATGCGTTTGCTGTGCCTGAATTTCCATCATCACCTACTGATGTCCAACCCAGAACTATACTGTTGCTGGTTGCATTTCCTGCCGCTAATGTGTTTATTGTAGCAGGTGAGGTTGTGTCGGGAGCAGGAGCAATTCCATATATCTCAAACTCATTTAAGGAGTATCCATTGGTTGTCCCTCTTGATGTCCCGTACATACGGACATATCTACCATTTCCACTTAATATTATATTTTCAGTTCCACCTGTACCATTATTTATTTTTATATATATGTTTTGCCAATTTATATTATTAGTAGATACTTGTATCCGATAACCTTTACCATAATTTGTTCCCCACTTCAATATAGCTCCTGTAAGATTGTATTCTCCACCTAAATCTACACAAAGCCATTGCGGGTCACTACTCGATGATGTCCAGTTAGAACCTAAATTACCATCTACTGCTTTACCAGTGTCAGCAACATTAGAAGAAGCTGTTGCTGTTTTATTTAATGCTAAATTTAATCCTGTAGGTATGTTCACGGTTATCTGTTTTGCGCCACCCATATAATCAGCCGACACAGCGTGAACTGTTATTATATGATTGCCCGGCGAATAACCAGCAGTATCCCAGGAATATGTTGAAAGTGAAGATATCTTAACTAACTTGTTGTCTACAAAATAACGATAAGAAGTAACAGGACTATTTGTCGTAGTATTTACATTACCGGTAACATTAATTGTGACGGTCCCACTGACTGTTGCTCCGTTTGCCGGGGTATTTATTAAAGCAGTCGGAGATAACTTGTAGAAGTTCTTATCCATTAACGCGTCAAACTGTGCTCTATATGGATTTCCACAAGGGCAAATGGTATTACTAATCCAAAAAAGTGATATTCCATTGCTTGCTATTTGAGGAGATTTGCTTCGCAAGTATTGTAGTCTTGCATCGACTTGCACCGTTGTACCGAACGTGTTAACATTATTGAACCAACATCCTGCATCTAAACCTATAACAGTTTTTCCCTCAACTCCGTAAAGTGTCGCTGCATAAACATACGTGTCTATTGTTGTTTCATAATTATGAACAACGTTAACATATGAGTTTGCCGAAGTGGCACCATTAATATATAGCTCCGGCGAAAATATATCTATAACATCCATTCCTGCGACAGCAAGTGGAGATAAATTAAACGTAGTCCATGCTTGTACAAAAAGATTGGGATATTCTTGTTTTAATTTTCTGAGTGATCTAAATGCCCATAAATTGAGGTATCCATACTCATACCGTACAGGATCATTTTGCTGATAGTAGTAACCACTTCCCAGCTCATCGATTGAGAAATTAAAACCTTTATCTGCCTGGGTTTTATATTCATTGTAAACTGCATCCTCACTAATATTAGACAGAAGCACTTCTGCCATTGCAATTTTCCCTTGATTTATCATTTCATTATATCTTGATTCGCTGGGTGTCTGATTACAGTCCACCGCAGTTACATGAGGTTGTTGCGTATTAACTTCCGGCGAACCTTCCCTGAACCAAAATATAAAATATGGTGAGCTTATCGGTGCAAGATTTGGACTTGGATATGTACCACCTTCGTAAAAAATCGAGTTGAGTTTGGTCGCAGCTGCTGCATCTATAGTACTGCTAACAGTCATTACCAAAATGATAAAAAAAATAAAAAAATATAGATTGAAATATTTTTTTTGTTTGATTAGTGCCATTTCTATTAACGATAAAAAATATTTAATGGGTTTACCCATGGATACCTTCTTTAAAATTGTGTAATGTCCCGATAGAACTGGGATAAATTCCATGTGTTATGTGTAAATATATGGAAATTTGTTGTATCTTAACTTGATGTATAGGAATTATAATGTTATCACGCCGAGGGCGTGAAACTACAATTTAATTACTATGTTTGTAGTTGTCGCCAGACTCTTGGCAAGCCTAACTTGTAGTTTCTGTTTTCTATCTTACTTTACTACATATGTAACACACTTTTACTGTTTTGTCAAGCAATTTATATTTTATAAAAAACATAATCATTAAATCGTATTCATATTTATTGTCTGAAACTCAACGACTATAGAAATTGGGCATTAGGTTGATATTTTATAAAATTAAAACTAAATTATTTTTTATTTGAAAGTTTCAAAATAGCTTCGGCTAACATCTTTCTTGCTTGAAACATATCCGAAGGATTAACAGACCATTCTGTTATACTTTTAAATACCAAAGCTGAACTTTTATCAATCGCATTTTGTCCTTCGGTAGCCAACTGAGTATTTCCCTGTTTTTTATGTTTCTCTATTAACTTGCCTAACATACACAGGTAGCAATAATCTTCTCTGCCATCCCGCAATATATGTTCCTTGATTGTACTTAACAAAGGTCTGGTCTTATCCATATCCGGGTTAGGATATACATATGAACTTCCATCGGTAACTTCTTCCCTGCTTTTCCAAATCTTACTAATTCCTTGAGGAGTAACCTGCTCATAATTGGTACGCCAGGGACTATCTGTGCCTTGTCTGCAGACAAGGTCATAATTATAAGCGCCGAACAACTCAATACAGTATTTAAAAGCAAGCCAGTTTATTGTCCGTTGTTCTATTAAAGTCAAATCATTACTTTTAGTTGGAGCAAGTATAGGACTGCCCCAATACCAGCCTATCCTATCTCCTGCTTTCTTCCGTTCTTTTATAAATTCATCCGTAGGCCCTCCATCAAAATTACGAAGGTTAGGTGACCATATACCAGCATAACCTATCATCTGGTCAAGTGCACGTTCTGCTCTACCGGTAAAATCACATTCAAAATTAGTAAATCCGGCATCTTTTACTTCTTGTTGTGACTTCTGCCACTTCTCAAGAATACCTTCCTGGGTAAAATCAGGTTCGTCCCAGGTCATCAATATAAAATTATCCAACCAGCCTTTCTCTTTCAAATGATTATATAATCTTTTAAGTATCGCCTGTCGTTCCGGTCCCATACGGTCATCATTGTTCTTAATACGAAGCGGTCCTACAGGATAAAAATAACGCTGGTCTATAAAAATCAAAAATTTGTCCATACCAAGTTTCATAAGTTCTTCTATCTGTTTATCATAATTTTCATAACTACCTTCACTTGGCGGAGACCAGTCCAGATAAGTATTCCCTCGATGAAGTTTTACCATATGTTTAGCACTGTATTTGGCATATTCATATTCACTCAGACCGGTACATTTAGCTCCTGCCTTTAAATCCGATGAAAAAAGAAAAGATAGCGGACATTTCTCGATTAACACAAAATCCCAGACTGTTAAACTGATTTTTAAATCTTCGCGTTTCCCATTCTGCGGTATAACAGATATTGTGCCGGTATAAGTTCCTGCTATTGTATCTTTGGGAATATAAAAACTGAGCCAAACTACAAAATTCTGTCCTGGGTGTGCATCAAATACTGTATCAGGTCTAAAAGCGGTCGGCTGATATGCTGCAACATCTTCAAGAGTAAGTTTTCGCGGAGGCAAATACTGTTGAATCAGACTATTATTCAAATCCTCTGTAAGATTTCTTCCTTTTGCCCATGCGACCGGATAATATTCAAAGTTGGTCGGACTTATCTTTATTACCTTTCCTTGAGTATCTTTACCTGTTAAATCACTAAATTGTATCTTTATATTTTTTAAGTCGTTTTTCCCTTTGGGAATTATTATAATCTGACCACTCTCATATTCGTCTTTAGCGGAATATATTGCTAATGCTTTGTCTTTCCCTTGATACGTCTTATCCCTTAGCACTTTAGTTAAAGAATTTTCTAAAAATGTTTCGTATAACTCAGCACCTATACAAATACCACTTAAAAAAATGATACTAAAAATAGCAACTAATACTAAACTAATTCTTCTAAAACATAACATGTCTTACCTCCCGTTAATTGAACAACGTTCTTATGTTCTTAGGCTTGTCAAGGGCAAGCGACTACTGGACTAAGGACTTCGCCCACCACTAAACCTTCGGCGGGCAGGGACATTGGACTATTTATTTAACATTACATTTACCTGACTCACACCGGCAAGATAATCGTCTGCTACTGCGTGAACTGTTATTATATGTTTGCCTTTTGAATAGCCGGTAGTGTTCCATAAGTACTCAGGACTTGATGATATTTTAACAAGTTTGGTATCTATGAAATAACGGTAAGAGACAACAGGGTTGCCTGTCTCAGGATTTTTGGTAGCGATTACCGCTATTTTGACTGTTCCGCTTAATTTTGCATTTTTAGTCGGTGCAGTTATAGAAACGGACGGTGATATTTTGAAAAAATTATCATCCATCACCTTGTCATATACTGTTCTTTCAGCAGTGGTTAAATTGTAGAGTTTAAATATTCCTAATCCGAGACCTGCCATCTGGGGTGATTCTGCACGTAAGTATTTTATCCATAAGTCAACATCCGGTGCATTGCCGTTGTAGTCATCTCCACCACCCAGGATACCTATGGTTTTACCTTCAAGCCCGTAGTATTTTATCCAGTCAGTCCATTTCTTGATATATGTTCTGTAATCCTTGAATCCAGGATAGATATATATCTCCAATTCATAAAGATTTAATATATCGGCTCCACTTGCTATTATTTCATCCATACCATCACCATATAAAGCAGCATCCATGAACAAATTAGGATATTGTTGTTTCACATGTCTAAGTGCGTTTATAGATTTTTTTGCTCGCATATCCGAGTCCCATGCAGAATATTCGTCTATTTCTATACCATAATATCCTTCCTGTGCAATCTTTAAGTAGTTGTTATACATCTTTTCTTCAGTGTCAAGATACCACTGATTATATTTTTGTGATGCATCATCTCTGCAAGCGTAACTAAATGGTATCGGGAGTTTCCCTTTCGCTATCATTTCATCGTGTTGTGATTTAGTCGCCCACTTGTAACCAAAATAATTTACTGTTTCATGAGGTTGCTCACCAGGACCGTCTCGCCATGAAATGAGATATGGCGGGTTTATGGGTGCAAGATTGGGATTTGGGAATATTGAGCCTTCATAGAAAAGCATCTTTTCATTTGGCACTGTTACAGAAAGAGAAGTTGTTGCACATGGCGAATTTGATAATGGAGACCAGTTCGGAACTTCGTCTGCTGTCTTAATTGCAAAATAATATTTTGTGTTAGGTCTTAAATGCTGCACTGTGTAGGTTTGTTTACTGCCGGATATCTGTGGTGTCGGCTCACCAACGCATTGAGTTGCACTACTCCAGTTGCTATTATCTATTTTCATTGTTGCATACCGGATATCATACACGCTTGCTGTTCCACTATTCCCATCATTGCCGGGTGATGTCCAACTTAACAATACTGAATTACCTGTTACATTGCCGATCACCAAGCTGGCTATTGCTGATGGTGCTACTGTATCAGTTTTTCCTAGATTACCTTCACGTATAATGTTGATGTAATTAAAATTACCAGTAGCTCCTGGATAACCATTGGTATCCATTGCCAGCTTCATTATATGTTTTCCGGCAATTAAATTAACTCCTGTTTTCCTTACTGTTTGATAAATCTGCCATCCACCGGTGTCAGGTACTGTCATTGGTCCTGTCTTATCTAAATCATCAAACTCTATATGAAAGGTTCCTCCATTACCACCACATGCTACTCGCACTTCTATCATATATATTCCTGTATTAGAAATATTTGTTGTATATTTTAACCATTCTCCTGCAACTGCCCAGCCGACGTTATAACCGCCATCTGCATCAGTACAAGGTTCAACATCTACATCTTCTGTTGTACGGTAAGTACTTCCTCCTTCACTAGCTGCATTACCGGTTGTTGTATCGTGATATGATGTTTCTTCCCCTCCAGTATCATAATCTTCAGCTTCTATCTTACCCGGTATCTGAAATGGGACTCCTTTATATGGAACAGCTACGCCCTTAGGTTTTGTAGTTTCATTAGGGCTATTTGATACTTTTGACCAGTTAGGAACTTCATCTGCTGTTTTTATTGCAAAGTAATATTTTGTTGAAGGTGAAAGACCAGGGATTGTAAATTTCTCTTGTTTAAATATCTCTTGTGCTGCAGGTGCTTCTTTAACTTTAGTAGCAGAATCCCAGTTAGCATCTGTTATAGGTGTCAATGAGTATCTTATGTCATATGGTATATATCTTGCAGCCGGACGATATGGTAATTGTGATTGCGGGATTAGGTTTTCGTGATTAATATCCTGTGGTAGATATCTTGCAGCCTTACCTTTACTATTATCATCGTTGCCGGGAGCGGTCCAAGTAAGCATAATTGATTTTGGTGTCGGGTTGCTTGCTGTAAGGTCTGTTATTTTACCGGGTGGTGTGGTGTCTGTGATAGCAGGTGTTGTGGTACCCGGTGATTTAGATAATGGTGACCAGTTAGGAACTTTGTCACATGCTTTTATTGCAAAGTAGTATTTAGTTGAAGGTGAAAGCCCAAAGACAATGAAAGATTCTGCAGAACCTGCAGGATTTGGAGTTAAATCACATTTAACCTTAGTAGCTGAATTCCATCCAGCTTCTGTTGTTATCGGAGAGAGTGAATATCTGATATCATATTTTGTTGCTGTGCCTGTGTTTCCATCATCACCAACAGACCGCCATACTAGTGTGATGGTTTTTGGTGTTGGAAATGCTGTAAGAAAATACGTTATTTTGGCAGGCGGTGTGGTGTCAGAAACACCTGACAAAAAACTAATGCTCGTAAAAATAACTAATGCAAATATACCACAAACTTTTATCAACTTCTGTCTGAACATTTAACCTCCAATAAAACAGTGCGATAACGAAATAGTGCAATAACGAAATAGTGCGATGGCGCGATAGTGCGATAGTGTGATGTTTTTTTATTCTGTTCTTAAGTCCATGTGTTCTTTAACTTAGTGTACAGGAATTTCAATGTTTAGCAGAGCTGACGCTCTGCGGCTACAACATCAGTTGTTTTGTTGTTATTGCGAGGAGTCCCGAAGAAAGTCGGGATAAACTTCGAGACGAAGTAATCTCAATTAAGTATTGAGATTGCCACACCCCCTACGGGGTTCGCAATGACACCTGAAAGAGAATTCATTCTGCTCTTATCTTAATCTTTCTTTTCTAATTGTCAATAATAGTAAGGTTGTTCAAGTAGGTTTTTAATTAATTCTCAACTACTTCAAAATAGAAAATGCCGAAGTTCATTCGGCATTTTCTACTATCTTTAAGATGGTTCCTCCACTAATGTTATGGCAGACAAGAGTCAAACAGTAACTTCAGCAGAGCAAGCTCTGCAACTACGACTATGACTTTGGACTATTTGACTATCTTATAAGTCCTATCTTGCCTGTCTTCTTGTTGCCGGCAGCGTCTTCGATGTGATAGATATATACTGCTCTGGCTACTTTGTCACCATCGCCATTCTTGCCATCCCACTCGAGCCAACCAAGATTACCAAAGTCGAGCTCTTTGAGTTCCCTGATTAATTCACCATCCACACTATACAACTTCATAACGCTATTCATTGGTAAATTTATAATTTTTAGCTTACCAAGAACTGCTGTGTCAGGATTATAAGGATTAGGATAAACTTTAACATTACTCATGTCGGCAGATACATAACTACCTAATATCCGGTATGTTGAGAAATGTTTGACTGTTGCAGTTATTGTGTTGTTTGATTTGTCTACTGTCTGGACTCCTGATACTAATTCCCAATCTGTTCCTGTCCAGTAGTAGATTCTAAGTCCATCCTCGTTTAATGTCCCTATGTCCGCTGCTGTATATGGTATTGTTATGTTCACTGCCCTTGTGAATGTCTGGTTTTCCAATACAGGTGCATTATTGTTGAATGTTAACTCGCCGAAATCGTAACATATCGGATTTAGTGTATTAACATATTTCATTGTGTTCTTTACTTCCGGTGCAGCACTCGTCTTTATTGATGCAAGATATTTGTTCGCAGACAAGACTCCTGTAGGTATAAGTATCTTTAACCCGTTGGCGCCACGTATTGAACCACCCTGGTAGCCAACTAATTTTGCTATATACATATCATTAAAGCCTATCACTACCGGCGCTGTCGTATCACCGCTTAACTCTACTGTATTTATATCACTACGGAACGGGATAGCAACTTCCTTCTCACCTGCATCTGCAGTAACTAATGTTGAATCTGTTGTATCCAGTTCAGTGCCTTTGCTGTTCTTCGTTGTAAGTGTTAAAGTGCCGGTATAGTCAGTTGCAATACTGTTCTCATCTACATTATATACCTGTACCTTGAACTTCAAACTCACAGCCGGTGTTGCACCTACTTTAGTTGTCGTTGTCCCATCATCATAGTAATAGGTATATATCTTGTGTTTCAGGTTGTATGTCTTGAAACTATATTGTGATGATGTAGCAAGATTGCCGGTTGCATCTTTGCTATAAACCTTGTAATAATAAGTTTTCCCTTTCTGTAATCCGCTAAGTGAAACACTATGTAACCTGGTTGATGTCGCATCTAAGGTAGTTGCGGTACCCATCAATGTCGTAGTTCCATATCCTACCTGAGAATCGGAGTTCTCATCGGTATTCCATTTTATTACTGCACTATTTTGTGTTACTCCTGCGGATACATTACTTATTACCGGTGCTGTAGTATCATATGCTGTCGTTGTAAAACTGTAATCTCCGGTCATTGTCGTGTTACCGTTCATATCTACGGACACCATCCTGTAATGATAGGCTGTCTTCTCAGTAAGACCACTTAGTGTAACACTGTGTGTATATACACCAGTGGTATCTGTTATAACGGTAGCGCTACCATAACTTGTAGTTAATCCATACTCTATCTTACTGTTTGCCGGCTCATTGGTAGTCCATGTTATTACCAATCCACTGCCGGTAATATTTGCCGATACTACTGCACTTACTACAGGTGGTGTGGTATCAGGAGTTTGTCTTATTAATTTGATGTAATCAAAATTACCGTTATTAGATGCACTACCGGTTTCCATTACTAACTTCATTATCTGGTTGCCGGCGGCAAGTGTTACAGAATTTGCAACTGTTATATCCGTAAAGGTCGTCCATCCGCCTGTATTAGGTATGCTTACTGATGGTGTTACAATGTTTGTTGCATTATGCGGACCAAATTCAACATGGAACGGACTTGCAGTTGTACCTCCATTGCCTGCGCTTACTATTATTTTGTAGTCGCCATCTTGATTTACATTTACACTGTATTCTAACCATTCGCCGGGAACTACATACCCGATATCGTAGCCGTTACTTGCACCGGTGACTGCCTCTATATCTACACCATCGGTTGTCCTGTATGCTCCACCCCTGTTAGTGGCATCCATATCATGATACGCCTCGCCTTCAGCAATACCGCTTGTTACAGTGTCGAAATTTTCTACCTCTATCGTTGTCGTACCTGTTATTATCTGCCACGGGTTACCATTATTGCCATATGACTGTTGCGGTGAAGCAATTGTTACTGTATATGCTACACTATTCACTGAACTGTCGGTCATAGCAGCTTTGAACGCACGGGCTCTGACCGTTGCACTCGCAGTTAATGTAAACGGTGCGGAATATAGCGTTGACGATGATGTCGGGTCTGTACCGTTTGTCGTATATCTTATCTCTGCTCCACTGGTTGCACAGCCTAACGTTACTGTAACAGAATTTGAATATGTTCCTGCGCTCGGGCTAATTGTCGGTGTTTCTACTGTATTAATTGTCTCTGCACTTGTTCTTATTAACTTGATGTAATTAAAATTACTGCAATATGTCGCAGCGCTGGAATCCAGTTCTAATCTCATTATCTGGTTACCCGCATTAAGTGTTACATCAGTTGCGACTTCTGTATCTACCCATACCTGCCAGCCGCCTGTTCCAGGTAAGCTTACTGACGGTGTTACAAGATATGTTGCACTGTTCTGAATGAATGAAAGATGTACCATATCATCAACTGTAGTGCCACGGGCGGTTCTTAATACTATTTTATATTTGCCGCTCTGATTAACATTCACGCTGTATTCTAACCATTCACCTACGATTGTGTATCCTATATCATATCCCACACCTATGTCAGTGCATGCCTCTACGTCCACTCCCTCTGTTGGTCTGTATGTGTTCGATGCGTCTTCCTGACCAGGTGTTGTATCATGATATGCTACACCTTCACCGGAACCACTTGTTACCATATCGTAATCTTCTACTTGTATCGTTGTTGACCCTGTTCCTACCAACCATGCTACTCCTGCGGGATATGCCTGCTGAGTTGAAGTATTTGTTATGATATATGCCACACTATTTATTGAACTGTCGGTCATAGCAGTTTTGAACGCACAGGCTTTTACTGTAGCATTCGCAGTTAATGTAAACGGTGCGGAATATAACGTTGATGATGATGTCGGGTCTGTCCCGTTTGTTGTATATCTTATTTCTGCCCCGCCGGTTGCACACGTAAGTGTTACACTAACAGAACCTGAATATGTCCCTGCTGCCGGACTTATTGTCGGTGTCGCTACTGTATTAGGTGTCTCTGCACTTACCAGTACTAACTGGATATAATTAATATCACCATTGCCAACTGCTGAACTATTGTCCATAACCAACTTCATTATCTGGTTACCTGCGTTAAGTGTTACTCCGGCTGAAAGTGTTACATCTGTAAATGTTTCATAACTACCTGTCGGCGGTGTGCCTACTGAAGGTGTCGTTTGAACATAAGTTGCGTTATTTTGGACGAATTCAATGTGCATTGGACCACCGTCGCTTGTCTCTCCATTGGCGCCCCTAAGTATTATTTTGTAATTACCGGCTTGATTTACATTTATACTGTATTCTAACCACTCGCCGGGTACTGTCCAACCTACCTGGTAGCCACCACCTGCATCTGAAGTAATTGCTCTCACATCTACGCCTTCAGCTGTTCTGTATCCGCCACCCTTGTTGCTGGTTGTTGTATCATGGTATGCTTCGCCTTCGGCAACACCATTTGTTACCATATCGTAATCTTCTGACTGTATTGTTGTTGTCCCTGTTCCGACTAACCATGCTACGCCTGCGGGATATGCCTGCTGTGTTGCCGGTGGTGTAACACCTGTTATTGTCACTACTTGTGCTGCCGACATTGCAGTAGCATTGGGAGTACCATTATCGGTTGCTTTTGCTTGTATACTGTAATCCCCCGGGTTGTTAACAGTCCATGCAAACTCATATGGTGAACTAGTGTCTGTTCCAATCCAGTTACTATTACTATAAAAATCTACTTGCTTTATACCGTCAGTGTCAGATGCGTTTACTTTTATTGTTAATGTAGCAGGTGCTATATTACCATTTGTAACATCAATTGCACTTATGTTTACTGTCGGTGGTGTATTAACGGGTGTGCCAGTGCCAACAGCATCATTACGCCACATATGTAGATATTGAGGAGCATCAAAAGTTGGGCTTACTATGTCCAAATCGCCATCGCCATCCAAATCAAGCATTTTTGCTCCGTTGGTCTCGTAACCACTAGCCACTAAATGTGATGTAAGAGTGCCTTGTCCGTTATTCTCATAAATCCAAAGTCTCTTGTTTGTCTTCATCTCGCCTACCATAACATCAATGTCGCCGTCTTTGTCTACATCTGCAACATCCAAACTGTTAAGTGCGCTACCCATAGCTATCGTATGACATATCCAATTATTAGCAGTTGGATTAGCCGGACATTCATACCAGTATGAAGGTGAATTGGGACCGGTACTCAAATAGTCCTCCGCACTTATTACCAAATCTAATCTACCATCGCCATTTATATCTGCTAAACGCGCACAGTTCGGAAAACCCGACGCTGGTCCTACGTTAATTGTTCCTATTACATATTTAGTCCAGTTTGCCTGTCCGGCAACACCGGGATTTTTCCACCATGCCACCTGATATGGTGTACTGCGGTCCGCTGCGGCTATATCTAAATTTCCATCTTTATCTATGTCACCAACTCCTATCATTTCATCGCTACCTGCGCTTGTAACAAGTGTTCTTGGCCAGTTCCCTGCTTCCGGGTTTGTAGTAGGAATTTGGAAATAATAGGTCTCACTACCAGTAGAGCCACCTGTAATTACTATCTCGGGTTTACCGCCTGGTATTATTTGTGCGAGTGCTGCTCCCTGACCTAATCCATGTACTGTAGCCGGTACCTGACCTATTGTTGCCCGCACCACCCATGAAGAGCCATCAGGTGAAGTAGCTTCTAACCAATATACATCCGGAAGCATTTCTGCTATAACATCAGCATATGCATCGCTATCTACATCCACTGCAAGGATACCGTCACAGTTAACGGGAAAGGTAGTCCTATTCCATGTGCCTGTCATATCGCCACCGGGATTACGATAGAAATATTTACCTGATACTATATCCTTGTATCCATTATTATGACCAGTAAGGTCTGCTGCTGTTATACCAAAAAACGCAACAGTCCAGGGTGTAGTTCTATATACTTCACGACTATTATCTATTTGTTTGTATGTCCATTTATCAAGTGAAAACGCAGAAGCTAGATTCTCATAAACCGTAGAAGGACCATTAGTAAAACTACTAACATTTGCTATATCTATATCACCATCATTATTGAGGTCGCCTATTATTGCACAATAAGCACCTTTGGTAGCTTGTGTTATATTAGAACGAGTAAAAGTTCCATCCGGACTTTGTAAATAAACCCAAAGTCCTTTATCAGCATTATCTCCAAAATTATTAAGACCAATACCGCCACAGAGTACATCCAATTTACCGTTCTTATCAAAGTCCGCTACTTCTAATGTGTGCGCATTCTGAATATTTGCCTCTAAGACATGTTCAGTCCATGCACTTACTCCACCAGTCGGATTATTAGAAGTATAATATGCTACCGGAAGAGTTTTTGTAGGCGCTTCTGCAGGACTTACTAGTATCTCATTTTTACCATCATCGTTTAAATCTGCAATCTTTACTCTGCAGCCGCCTTGTGCCCAACTAGGGAAACCTGACTGTTCCGGACTTGTGGGTAACCATTTAGACGCAAAATCGTAGGCAGTATATGTTCCTGTTCTTTGACCGGTCGCTGGTGTCTTATACCATCTGCCGCCAATTGCTATATCCGGATAGCCATCACCATCTATATCACCTACATCCATACCTTCATCTATAACTGTATTAAAACTTTTCTTAACCCAAGAATTTAAAGTATCCTGAAAATATATGCATATGTTTGCACTTAGACTACTGCTATATGGGTCAGTTCTAATCACTACATCTAATTTACCATCCCTGTCTATGTCTGCTATTACTATGTTCTTTATGTAATACGTATTTGCTGCTGTATCCAAATTATGCCGTGTCCATACTCCGCCACCCATGTTCTCCCATAACTCTACCATACAATTATTGTTATCTCCATAAGTAGCAGATATTCCGCCTATTACATCCAATTTACCATCTTTGTTCATGTCCGCTAATCTTATGTCATCACTTCGCCAATAGGTATAGTCAGGATAACCTGAAAATGATATAAGTGTTTTTTCTGTTGCATCAGGATAATCGAAATAAACAAGTCCGTGACTGCCGAGACTATATGATGCCCAATCGTTTGCCACTACCTCGCTTTTACCATCGCCATCTATATCTCCAATTGCCCGCCCATAAAGATATCCGGCAGCATTAAGAGTTACTTCTTTAAACGACAGAGTTAGTGACGGTGGCGGCGGTGTTATACTACCATCTTTCTTTTCTGCTGTTCGCTGTACAATACCCAAATCTCGCCACGCTGATTCTATTGTCTTTGATGTCGTTGCATAATCTCTGCTGTCTGCAAGTCCTATTGTGAAGTATGCAGGACATGCAGTTAGCCAATTTGCTGTAGATGAAGGGTCTGCTGTTGTTCCTCTGCCAAAACCAAATACTGTCATACTACCACCACTATCTGTCATAGCATGATGGCTATCAGTTAAAGAATCATCAGTATTATTAACTAAAAATAAACTCCTGTTTATTGTTCCATCTGCAAAATATATCCATTCAGGAGATGGTATGTCCGCACCAAAAGCCGTCGAACCGCTTTGTTGACTTGTATCACTTGACCTATAGTAATAATCACTACCCGCTACAAATGACCCACCAGGAGTGCCTTCATATAAAAACCAATAACTTTTTGCAGGGTCCCTTTTCAATAATGTCATCTTTGCATAAGTAGGATAGAAATCCCATGTCCATTCCCAGTTGTTATCTGTTGTTATTGAATGAATAGTAGTTTTTAAAGGACCCTGACTTACTATTGTTGAATTGGCGCCAAGAACAGTTGTCGGGTCATATGCATCTGCTGTATATCCGGGATGACCACATACACCCAGATTTGGTATTCCGCGGAATGAACCTCCTGAACTGTTATGAGGTGTTTGCTTGTATGATATCCAGTCATTGTTTTGTTTGTCTATTATACTGGCAAAACCACCACCTATTTTATGATACATATAAGTCGCATTCGCTGTATCTAATTTATAACTCGATTGTCCTTCTACCATTACATTATCTGTCAGTGTTACCTGTGGGGTTACTGTGGGAGCTGTCATACTTGTCCCTGTGTTAAAATATACATGATAATATCTCGTTGCATTCGCTACTGTCGTATTATCCATAATAAACACAAGTGTGCCGGACGCGTTTGTTGTTGCATTATATGTGCTTGATTGGTTAAACTGGAACGGAACATTTGCATTAACTACTGTACCATCTCCAAGTACTTCTACTACACGGATAGAACCCGGGTCAAATGCTCCACTTCCTCCAAGACCGGTTACTAATGTTGTAAAATTAATATCTTTTTCTACGGGTTTATTGGTCCTTGTATATGCTCCTGCCTGAATATCCAACCCTACTCTATAATTCCAATTGGTATCCCACCAACCGCCTACTGTTGAACCTCCTGACACGGTGATACTTACAGGATTTGATGTCGTTATGTTTCCACTATTATCTGTTGCTTTTACTGTAAGTGTATAACTACCTCCCGGGACATTTGACCATGCATAACTATATGGACTTACTGTATCTTCACCTAACTTAGTAGTACCTTGATAAAATTCTACCTTGGTTATTGTTCCATCACTGTCAGTTGCTGTTGCATTGATTGTTATATTCGCCGGTGCTGAAAATGTTGCACTATTAGACGGACTTGTTATACTCGCCGTAGGCATGCCGACAGTATTATATTTCACTAATAATGCCGGTCCCGGCCAAGTTACCTCAAGCCAATGGTGTGCCGTATTGCACCTGATAAAAAATTCATTTGAGCCGGAATGCAAATAACTAAGATTTGTGATATCATAAGTATTAAAAGCGTTACCCCCATTCGCTAATGATATACCAATAGGAATACTTGCCGGTGTGCCTGTGCCCGGTGTACCGGCTAACACAGTACCATTAATTCCCAATTCACGTATAGTAGCATCATCTGCTGTATTGTTCCAACACTCTCCTGAACCGGCAAAAGTATGAATAATAAGTTTTGCAGCTGTTGCATTGGTCATTGTATCAATATTATAATGACAGTAGCTTGTAACTGGACCATAACTGGCGACACCAAAACCTTGTGGAACATCAATAGAAGAAATTAATTTTATGGAATAGTTCCTGGAAAAGTTAAGATTAACAGCATCTGTGATATAACACATACCATCGTTACCAACTATACGAGCTACTGCTTTCATTGGTTGGTCCTGGTCGGGTACCCAGCGGGTATCCCATGTTGCTGAATAAGAAGTACCGGAACCAGTACCTATATGTTTATCAAGTATTCCGTTCTTATATGTATGATGCCAGTTTTGAAAACGGCCATCACCTTCCCAGTTATAATCTTTATAGTTCCCGATATAGTCTACTTGCCTTATTCCACCTGTATATGCGGGCACATTGGCAGTGAAAGTTTGACTATCAGCTCCAGGAGTCACTGATATAGTTCCCGTAGGATGAAGTTTTGAACTATCATAATAGACACGTACTGTAACCGAATATACCCAGTAAAACGGAACGCCGTCAGGCTGAGTTTCAGCAGTAACTCCAATAGTATTATTTCCTGAAACTAACGTGGATATAGGAATAGCTGTTGGTGCTGCGGAATATTGAAATTTAAGATAATTAGAAGAAGCAGTAGGTGTACCGGTAAGTTGTGGCATATAATAAAATTGCGTTCCACCATTTACGTTGAACTTATGACCGGTTACCTTATTGTGTCCGCCCCAAAAAGTTACATATACTTCTGCTTTCGTTGCGTTGGCAATATCAACGCCGGTTAAAGTATACGGAACCGGAGCGTTTGATGGTGGGGTTGGATCACATTGTCCGCCATTAGATTTAAAAAACCAACTTGCTGTTACCGGATTTCCACAAACGCCAAGTTGTGCTATTTTAGTATAATCTCTGTAAATGTTGTCAGCCGTCCCTGGATAAAAATCAGCCCAGCTTCTTGTAACCATGCAACTAACAAATGTTACTGCTATTAACATCATACCCCATCTAATAATCTTACCCATATCTTTACCCCCTTTTACTTCAGTTCTTATGTTATTATGTTCTAATGTTCTCGTGTTCATATATTTTATAATCTTTTTTGACTTCGGACTTATTTTTGTTTTACATTCTATCATTAATCTTTCAATCTTTCAATTTTCTTGACATTTGACATCGAACATTGGACTTCGGACGCCTCTGTTTCTATTCCTTTGCCCCAAACCTTATCCCTAACGATATCCTGTGTGTGTCACCTAAGTCTTTTGTCGGGACAAACGCATAATCTATATTAAACGTAGAACTTTCACCATTTATCTTAAACCCGCCGCCTAACGTGTAGGTCTCTTCATCATATCCTATTTTATAACCTGCTCTGATTCCTATCATCTCAGCAATCATTAATTCCATTCCTATATTCTCTTTTATACCTGTATTGTCTAATCTATAATTAACATCTGCTGCTACCGTTAAATTGTTCTCGCCTTCAAATGCCGATAACTTCTTGCCTAGCCCGGCTTTTATATTGCTCGGCATACTGCTGCTGCCTACTTTTCCACCTATGTTTTGTATCGCTAAACCTAATTGTATTCCACCTTTAACAGGGACATACTCTACCCCTAAATCTAACCCAAATCCGGATGCATTGTTTGTGTCTATCTTCTGGTTTACCATCTTTAAACTACCACCTACATTGATTGTATCGTCAACCTGTTTGCCGTAACTTATCGCGCCACCAATGTCTTTAGCACCGAAAGTGCCTACACTGCCTACCGCATCATATGCACCGTTAACATCTTCTAATGTCTTGTCCATACTACCATAATTAAGGTACATTATTTGTAACCCTATTGTGGAGCTCTCGTTTACAGGATGTCCTATTGCCAGATATTCGTAATTTATTCCTTCATAAAGTGATAAATGCATAAATGATAGTTCGGTTGCACTTACTGAACCTAATCCTGCAGGATTCCAGTATACGCTATTGACATCTTCTGCTACTGCTACCTGTGCACCACCCATACCTTCCTGCTTGGCACCTATTCCTACTTTCAAGAATTGCATAGCTGTTGTGCCAGCACCGGCTTCTAATTTAGCTGTACATATAGTACCGACTATCATTACTGCCAGCATTACTGAACTTAACATCTTACGCATATTAACCCCCTTTACTACTGTTCTTATATTCTTTTGTTCTTGTGTTCTAATTTGATTACCCCGATTCTTATTTATAATGGAATATGTAATCGGGATTGTGTTCTCGTTCGGTGCAGTAGCTCCGAACTCCGAGCACTAAAAAAAAGAAGTTCAATAGATATTAGTTGGCTAATTTAGCGAATTAAGTTTATTCAACCTAATTCACTAATCAACTAATTTTCTAATTAACTTCTTTGATTTTCGGTAACCTTGCTGGCTTGATAGTTGGTCTTAGTAATTTCTCTATATTTCTACTTTATTTCAATTTATTACTAAGATCTTTCTTATTATTTGTCGCTTATCGGCAACCTGTTGGCTTTCACTATCTTAGCCCTTGGTTTTGCGAACTCATCCCGCTTTCGCAGGAGCAGCCTTTTCGGATTAGCACTCGCAGGTCGGAGCTACTGCACCGACCGAGAATGCAACCCCGCAGTTAGCGGGGTAAAACAACATATTTTACTTTTGTTTCCTCCTTCTGTTTATTCGTAAAATGTAAATTTTCTATGGATACTCACAATATGCTATTTGTAATCACTTCTTGCTCTTCACCATATATATAACACCATGATGGTTTTTTGTCAAGATGTTTTTATTACAAAAAGTAGGTGATATCATATATTTAGCTTTTATGCAATAATTCTGTTTTCCCTCGGTAAATATAATTGTTTAATGTCTGCAATTGTTGTGTTGTATCTAAAATTGTGGTACTAA
The DNA here is from genome assembly GCA_028718185.1 of Elusimicrobiota bacterium. Classification (NCBI taxonomy): domain Bacteria; kingdom Pseudomonadati; phylum Elusimicrobiota; species Elusimicrobiota bacterium. The sequence continues at coordinate 23,769 of JAQUMH010000010.1, read as the reverse complement.
AAAGAAGCATATCGACGAAGACACTGTATTATAATTGCTAAAACTCGTCATTTCCAAAAAAACAAGAAATATCTTGCAAATTTAAGACTATTTAGTATAATATTTTTATGGTAGTTAAGTGATTGGAATGACGGTATATATTATGTATAAGAGTAAAATAAAATTGCACTTTGTGGGTAGAATTGATCCAAAAGTAAAGTGGAAAATACGCAATCATTCTCATGCTTTCCATGAAATGATTATTATTACCAGCGGAGAAATGTCTGTCCTGATTGGCAATAAAAATATAAATGCAAAGGCAAAAGATGTTTTGTTTTATAGCGCGGGTGTAGAACACAAAGAACAACCGAGTAAAATAAATCCGGTTGAGGCTATATATATTAACTGGGAAAGAAAAGATAAAGAAAAAACAGAAATTCCGGTATTAACACATGACAACGACGGCAGAATAAGGCTTTTGGTAAAATGGCTTTTTCAGGAATGGCAATTTAATTCCAAATACAACATTCAATTTCAAGAAGCAGTCATTGAAACAATAGTCGCTGAATGCTTGAGGTTAAGTAAAATAAAGAAAGGAACATCGGAATTTATCTGGAAGATAAGAAATTTTATGCGTGATAATATAAAAGAAAAAATTAGCCTGGAGAAATTAGCTAATTATGCTGATTTAAATAAATATCATTTTTTACAAAAATATGAAAAACTTACAGGACGAACACCAATGGAAGATTTAAGAATATTACGTATTGATATGGCGGAAGAATTAATCTTAACAACAAATCTGCCGTTAAAAGTTATTGCCAGAGAAACAGGTTTTGCAAACGAACATCACTTCAGTAAAATATTCAGTAAATACAGCGGCACAACCCCGGGACACCTACATAAGTTTCCGCTAGCATAGCATAAATTAATATTTAAAAAGTTATAGAGTTATAGGGTCTACGACGCTACGGACTCTAAAACTCTATAACTCTATGAACTCTATAACTTTTTCTTTATTTCCTATTTGAAAGTTTTAATATAGCTTCTGCTACCATCTTCTTTGCCTGAAATATATCAGAAGGATTTGTTGAGTAATCAGTCATACTTTTTGCAACCATATCAATACTTTTAGCAATAACGTCTTCTCCTTCTTTAGCCAGTTGTATATTTCCTTCTTTTTTATATTTTTTAACTAATTGTCCCAGCATATACAGGTAACAATAATCTTCCCTGCCTTCCCGTAGTGCTTCTTCCCGTATTGAACTTAAAAATGGATAGTTTTTATCAGGTGTAGGATTGGGATAAATATAACCTCTTGTTACCGGATATGCCTCTTCCTGATTTTTCCAAAGTTTAGGTAGTACGGTATCTCTAAAGCCAAGGTCGTAATCAAAAAAAGGAAATAAATCAATTTGATATTTATAAGCAAGCCAGTAGATAGTCCGCTGTTCTATTAAAAGCTGATGCTGCATGGGACCGGGAGCAATTAGACTGGCACCCCAATACCAGCCTATTCTGTCGCCGGCTTTCTTCCTTGCTAAAATAAAGTTGTTTATCTCGCCTTCCCAAAGCCCAATGTGAGGAACCCATACACCGGCATAGCCAATCATTTTATCAAGACATCCCAGAGCACGACCGGTAAATTCTGATTCAAAATTAGTAAACCCGGCATCTATTATCTCCTTTTGTGATTTCCTCCACTCATCAATAAGACCTGCTTTTAGAAAGTCAGGTTCATCCCAACTAACCAACATGAAATTATTCAACCACCCTTTCTCTTTCAAATGGTTATATAATCTTTTAAGAACAGCCTGGCGTCCGGGTCCTGAAGTTGTTCCCTTACCGAGTTCTGCACCATAAATTATCATCATATCTACAAAAACACTGAACTTGTTCATGCCAAGTTTCATAAGTTCTTCTGTCTGTTCATCAAATGTAGTAAAATCTGATTTAGGATCAGGGCTCCAGTTTATATATGTGTTCCCACGATGCAATTTAACCATATGTTTTGCTTTAATTTTCATATATTCAAATTCCGGTATCCCTGTAGCGATAGCACCGGCACCGGTGTCACCCCATTGGAGTAACCCCAAAGGACATTCTTTTATTAAAATAAAATCCCAAACTATTAATGAAATATTTATTTCTGTCCTTTTGCCGTTCTTTGGGATGATAGAAACCGTTCCTGTATATGTTCCTGCTACTGTATCTTTGGGTACATAAAAAGTAAGCCAGACTGTATTGTTTTTATTAGCATGTGCATTAAATACTTTGTCCGGTTTTAAAGGGTCAGGTCGTAATCCAATGAGTTCATTTATGTTAGTTAAATGCCTTGCTTTCAGAAACTCTTTTGTCTGTCCCTGACTCCAATCATTAAAAGGCCAAGTCCCCGCTTCGTTAATTATAAATGCCGCATTATGATATTCAAAATTATCTTTAGTTATTTTAATAGGAGTATTATCTGATAATTTACCGTTGAGGTCAGAAAATTCAATCTTTATACCTTTCAGGTCTTCTTTACCTTTTGGTATTATAATTATCTGAGCAGGTTCATACTCGTCTTTCGCTGTATATAGTTCTATGGATTTAGTTTTACCGGTAAATTCTTTATCACGAAATACGCTCAACGAAGAATTTTCCGTAAAAGTTTCATACGGCATACCTGTATTAGAAATATTTTTACTTGTTTTAGTATTACTATTTTTAGCAGTAGAAATATTTCTTTTTGCCTCAATCTGTCCTATGCTACAGGTTATACAAAGACCAACTACTATTCCCAAAATAATCCAATTCTTCTTTTTCATTTAATCTCCTTTAAAAACAGTTCTTATGTTCTTATGCTCTTATGTTCGCTAATCAGTTTAGTTATAAAAGAATGCGTAATAAAATAATCAAAACAAAATTAATTTTAAACTTTTTCATTTATTTTTACCAGACATATTATACAAAATATTGTTGTTATATCAATATCAACATCATTCGTCGTGATAGATATGTTTATGTCCAGGTCCGTAGAATTCTTTGACAGGGTATTTGGTTTCTATTTTTACTCTGATTGTCCATAATCCCAGGTTGGTTTTGGCAAATTTTATTAGAAGTTCATTGTCGCCGGGTTCCATGACCAGTGATATTATATCCGGATCGTAGCCAAAAAATCGTACTTTTTTCTGTTCGTATATTTTTTTGCTGTTGTGCCAAAATTCAAATTTGGAGTCAGAATTAATTCTAAGCAAAATATTCTGTTTCTTTTTAGAATATATGAACGTTGCCATGTATGCCATTATTCTGCCGAAACCGCATGGTTGCATAAGGTTAATAGAGTTATTTTTAATATTGGAAAATTTCTGCCAGTATATTAGTTTAGAGTCTAATCCCCTGAAACCCGCGTTTAAATTAATGGCAACATTTTCAGTCCCGAAGTTTTGTTCTGAAAGTGGTTGTTCCCTGTTAAATGGGAATGGACCGAGTACATTCCATTTGGTAAGATAACTTTGTTTCTGTTCTATAATTTTCTTAATAGTTACAGGATATTTTTTTACTTTAAAACCAATTTGAATTTCCCGTTTGGAAGAGAACCCTAATTCTGGTTGTGCAAGATGTGTTTTTACATTATCATTTTGAATATTAAGATAATCGCTTACTTTGAATTTGCTGTTCAGCAGTGTTTTTACTTTATTTTTACAATAATCAGTTACAATAACATTAAAAATATCTTTATCAACTGACTTTGAGTTATTATATAATATTAATCCAAAACCTTGTTTATACTGCATTCTAATATTGCACAATGTAAGTAAGGTTTCTAATACTTCTTTGTCTGTTTTCTTCAAAAGGCAGTCAACTACAATATCCTGCAGGGAAGTATTACCGTAGTCTTTGTTTAACAATCCTTTAATTCTTCGTGCCAAAGCTTTTTTGCTTAATATATCCGGATTCAATTCTTTAACTTCTACTCTTATTATAATCTTTTTTGTTAACGATTGTTGAGGGATATATATTCGGTTGGTAAATGTCTTATTATCATATTCCGTTTTAATAGGTTTATCGTTATAAATTGCCTCTCTACATTTTTCAGTGCAAGGAAGTTCAATAATATATGAACGTTTCTTTGCTTGTCCTTTGTAATTCCCTTTTGCGGGATTTATTGTTACCGTAATTTTATTTCCTACACGATTATATTCAAGGTCAGTTATAGCATGTTTTCCTTTTAAGTATCCCTCAGTTATACCGTCGTCCTCGTAGAGTGAATATTTTCCAATTTTGCCGTTTTCTCCGGGGTAGCACCGCAGAACAAGTTCTTTTAAAGGAGTGGTTGTCATTCTTGGTGTATAATGTTGTATTGGAATTGGAACTCCGCCTTTTACATAGAGGGGAAATTCATTTATGTCCGATGCAGATATTGTATCGCTTTCACCGCAATATTTTTCTCCGGTAAACCAGTTATACCAAGGACCCTCAGGGAAATATACATTCTGTAACGCAATTTTCCCGGGTCCTCTACCCTGTGAAGCGACTGGAGCTACAAGAAACAAATCTCCGAAAAGATACTCCTGTGGATTTTTATAAGAATTCTCGTTCTCCGGATATTCAATGTATAAAGGTCTTATCAGAGGCAGGGACTGATTATAGCACTGCCAGACACTTGAATAGATGTATGGAAATATGATTGAACGCAAATGGAATGAAATACGCATTGAGTCCATTGCCTTTTTACTATAAGTCCAGGGTCTTCTATCTAAATCAGGGTCACGGGTAGAATGTGAACGCAGAGTTGCCGACATAGCAGAAAACTGTACCCAGCGGGTATAACATTCTTCATTACGGTCGCCAAAGTGCCCGCCTGTATCGTGAGACCAGAAAAAGCAGCCAACATTTCCGGCAGTTGCCGTGAATGGAACCTCAAACTTAAGCATAGGCCAGTCAGCATGTGCATCACCTGAAAATTGTATCGGATGTCTGTGGTCACCCCAACCTGCCCACCTGCTAAAAGATAATCCCCGCTTATTATTTTTCTCGGTATGTTTGAAGTAATAATAATTAAGTATTTTCAGGTTAGTAAGGTCCGGTATAGTGTCTGTAAACTCATGTTGTTGCCAGTCCAGCCACCAGAAGTCAACGCCATATTTTTCAAGAGGGGTATGTGTGTGTTTGAAAAGTTTGTCAAGATAGTGTTTGTTGCCTGCATCGAACCGGATAGTTTCGCCTTTTGAATAGTCTTGACCCATATCTTTCATAAATGCTTTATACATATCTTCATGGGGTTGTATTCCATCCGCAGGATGTACATTAAGGGTAGTATAAATATTCTGCTTGTGGAACCATTTAAGAAGTCTCTCAGCATCAGGTAATAACTTCCTGTCCCAAGACCAGCCTGTCCATCCTTTTCTGTGCCAGAGCATATCTAAAACCATTATATCAAGCGGGAAATCATATTTCTTGTATTCTCCAACTATCTCGCGATATTCTTTTGATGTGTAAGGCCAGTATCTTGAATACCATGCACCTAAGGCATACTTGCGGGGTATAGGTACCTTACCTGCTACGAGGGTCATTGATTTAAGTGCCGATTTAAAATCAGTCCCGTATGCGAACAGATACCAGTCTGTATTGTTTTTATTTGGTTTTTGTGTTACCCAACCATCTTTAAATAAGTGGTTCTCTGTATCGTCAAGCAGATACCAGCCGTCGCGCGAAAGAAGACCTTCATTAAGGTCAACTTCATCACTGATTGTATCAAGAGTCGTTAATGTCCCGCCCAGATTACCAATGTTTTTCATACCGGGTTTCCAAATTACTTTTTTATTGCCGTTTAGGATTATTACTTCGAGGTTATTTGCAGAAAAAGAATGTCCGTTATGGAGATAAGTAAGTTTGAAACGATTAGTTTCTATAGTTAACTTGTTGTTTTTTATGTTGGATTTGTATTCTCTGAAATCAATGTTTCTGTTTATAGCAAACATTGAAGGTTCATCTATAAAATTACTATCTTCTGAATACTCTAACCTGATACATTCATTAGATAAAATACTGAACCGGGCATTTTTAAAAATTACTATATTTTTTCTGACGCTCATTTTAATTTCAATATAGCTTCAGCTAACATTTTTCTCGCTTGAAACATATCCGAAGGATTAGCAGACCATTCTGTAATACTTTTATATACCATAGCCGAACTTTTATCAAGCGCATTCTGGCCTTCCATCGCTAATTGTGTATTCCCTTGTTTTTTTTGTTTTTCAATTAACTGACCTAACATATACAGGTAACAATAATCTTCCCTGCCTTCCCGGAATACATGTTCACTGATTGTGCTTAACAAAGGTCTAGTCTTATCCAAGTCCGGATTGGGATATACATACGAATCTCCCATAATGACTTCTTCCCTATTTTTCCAGATTTTATTTATTCCTTGCGGAGTAACAAAGGCATAATCATTAAGCCAAGGACTATCTGCACCTTGTCTGCAAGCAAGGTCATAATTAAAAGCACCAAACAAATCAATACCATATTTAAAAGCAAGCCAATGTATAGTTCGTCCTTCTATTAAAGTCAAATCAAAGTTTTTAGCTGGAGCAAGTACAGGGCTGCCCCAATACCAACCTATCTTGTCGCCTGCTTTCTTACGTGCTTTTATAAATTCGTCTGTTGGTCCTCCATCAAAAAGACGAAGGTTAGCCCCCCATATACCGGCATAACCAACCATCTGGTCAAGTGCGTGCTCTGCTCTACCGGCAAAAGTTGTTAGCCAATTAGCAAATCCTGCATCTTTTACTTGTTGCTGCGATTTTTGCCACTTCTCAAGAATACCTTCTTGGGTAAAGTCTGGTTCATCCCATGTATATATTAAAAAATTGTTTAACCACTCTTTCTCTTTCAGATGGTTGTACATTCTTTTGAGAATTGCTTGTCGTTCTGGTCCCATACGTTCATCATTGTTTTTAATACGAAGTGATCCCGCAGGATAAAAATATCTCTGGTCTATAAAAATCCAGAATTTATTCATTCCAAGTTGCATAAGTTCTTCTGTCTGTTTATCAAAAGTATCGTAACTGCCTTCACTTGGCGGAGACCAATCCAAATAAGTATTTCCACGATGAAGCTTTAGCATGTGTTTAGCACTATATTTGGCATATTCAAACTCGCTCAGACCGGTACATTTAGATCCTGCTTTAAAATCTGAGATAACGAGAAAAGATAATGGACATTTATCTATTAAAACAAAATCCCAGACTGTTAAACTTATTTTTAAATCTTCGCGTTTTTCGTTTTCAGGGATTACAGATACTGTTCCTGTATAAGTTCCTGCTACTGTATTTTTAGGAACGTAAAAACTAAGCCAAACTACAAAATTTTGTCCGGGATGTGCATCAAATACTGTATCAGGTCGAAAAGCGCTCGGCTGATAAGCCGCAACATCTTCAAGTGTAAGTTTTCGCGGAGTCAAATACTGCTGAATAAGACTATTATTTAAATTTTCAGAAAGATTTCTTCCTTTTATCCATGCAACCGGATAATATTCAAAATTAGTTGGACTTAATGTTATTACTTTTCCTTGAGTATCTTTACCGACTAAATCACTAAATTGTATCTTTATACCTTTTAAATCGTTTTTACCTTTAGGGATAATTATAATCTGGCCATCCTCATATTCGTCTTTTGCAGAATATAGCGATATTGCTTTCTCTTTTCTTTGATATGTCTTATCTCGTAACACTTTAGTTATAGAATTTTCTAAAAACGCATCGTATAACTCGGCGCTTTTACAAATACTACATAAAAAACATATGCCGACAATAAATACAAGTACTAAAACAATTCTTTTAAAACATAACATTTCCATACCTCCTTAACTTAAGCAAAGCTGTCGCTTTGCTGCTACATTAAAATCCCCATAATTTAAATTTATAGTTAACAGAAATTATTTTGGTTCTGTTAAACCTATATAGACATCATCTACGTAAAAAGTTGCTCCCTGAGTAGCGTCTATATTATCTTTTGCATTAACGTAAAATACTAATACTATTTTTTTAGTAGTCTCTTTCATGGTAAAGTACCCTTTATATTCTGTCCAGTAATCAGAAGTAACAATTTTTTTATCCAAAGTAGATTTTATAAATCTATCACAGGAACTACCGTTATCGTCAAATCCCCAAGGAACTACTGACAAACCGCCAGTGAACCCTTTGCCTTTTAACCAGAACGAAAAATAATATTTTGTATTTGGCTTGACCTGATAACCTTCAGGTGCTATACAGCGATAGTAAGTACCTGTAGATTTCCCTACAATAAGTCCTGCTTCAAAAAAAGGTTTTGAGAGAATCATATCGTCAGGAATTACATTGCAGTTTAATAAAACCAGATATGCACTCTTTTTTCCGGTATGTGCTTCTTTATCAGTTGTCCCCCAGCTTATTGCATTTTGGTAGGGTATAAATGAAGACCACCAGTCAATATCATCCTCTGCTCCGGGATTTCTAATCAGATTACCTGAAGTGTTTTTCGATTTTTCAGCCTGAACTTTCTTAACTTGTTGTTTACTTGTTTCACTCAAACAGTCATCAGTACAAATACAACTTACTACAATTCCTGCTAAAAAAACAATTGATAAATATTTTCTTTTCATGTTAATCCTCTTCTATAGCGATTATAGTTCATAATCCGCATATAGCTATTGATTTTACTGTTTAATGTTAAGTTTGCCTGCTACTGCGTTATATTCTGCCTTAATTTCATCAGCACTTAAAGCTCTATTGTATAGCTTAACTTCGTCAATGATACCTTTGAAAAAATACGGACCGCCGGCGTCCATCGCGCTACTTGCACCTATAGCTAAATTTTCGCTTCCTGATGAAATGGTTGTAATTGATGCTGAAATATTGTCTGAATCAAACAAAACTCCGTTGTAATAATAATTTATCTTACCGCTTGAAAATGTAGCAGTTAGCATTTGCCAAACATTCGCCGCAAGTTTAGTCGATGACTGACCACTATCAGAAACTGTGCCGTTGCTTACACTAAGTGTTATTATTCCATATTCAGAAGCAGCCAACCAATATCCAAATGTAGTTCCGCCAAGATGTTTTTTTCCTATAATTGGACCAATACCATTTTGTGGCAAAAGCTCCGGAACTTTAACCCACGCTGATATTGTCATACTATCAGTTAAATTCAAACTTGCACCATTACCACAATTTACATAAGCATTTGTCCCATTAAACTCCAAAGCAGATTTTACTTTTCCTTCTACCCAGTTGCATCCACTAATAGTTCCCTTGTTTCCGTTACCGGAAGAATCATTTGCGATAGTGCCGGTTCCTTCGTCGAATTTCCAGTATCCCACAAGTCCTGCCACAGGAGTACTCGTGCTTTTTTTAGCACCTTGTACTTGCGTAGTTGTTTTTTTCTTGATTGATTTCTTTACTGCTTCAACTTGTCCAATACAACTTATACACATACCTAATACTAACCCAAAAACCACCAATTTCCGCATTTGCAGTTACCTCCTTTTTTACAATTAGTTTGTATCCCATGTTCATCAGGACAAAAACTATTTATATTCTAATTTATGTGCTTTTAACATTTCTTCAAGAAGCGGTTCTGCTATATCAAGGTCGCCTACTAAAGGATGGCTTACCAGTGCCTGGAGAGCAATTGCTTTGCTTTTCTTTACAGCTGCTTCTACCGTAAGTGTTTCATATGTTTTGACTGCTTGTATAAGTCCTCTGAATGCTATTGGAATCTCGCCCACTTTAATAGGTTTTGCACCTTTTGAAGTTAGTTTACAAGCAATTTCCACGACACTATTATCATCGATACCTTCTACACAACCTTTGTTCTGGGTGCTCATAACAAGTTCCTCACCTGTGTTATTATATATTGCCGACATACAGCTAAAAGTAACGAAAGCATAACCACCGCCACCTCGTTTTTTAAGTACTTCGGGTTTATGTGATATGTTAATGTCTGCTGCGTCTTTAAATACTTCCTGCTCAAGCAGTTTGATGGTTTGTGCCCGTGTGAGTTCAGAAGATTTTAATTTCTTAAAGTAGTGGTCATGATGATAATAATAATTAAGATAAGATATTGGTATAGCGCGAAATATTCTCGATAGTTTTATATCCAGTGAATTAGTTTTATCCTTTCGGCACTGCTCGTCAATAATCTCGTTAATTACATCTTTTCCGTTTGAAATTATCTTATATATAAAACCAAGATGGTTAAGTCCTACGCTATATGCTTTAAGGTCAGGATACTTTTCTTTAAACTCTTCTTTTATATCTTTTATCATACCCGGGATACCCGAACATAATCCTATGAATTTTGCTTTTGTATAATTGGTTACTGATTCGGTTATGATTCCGCTTGGATTTGTATAATTCAGTATAAAAGCATCGGGAACTATTCGCTGGACTTTATTTGCTATTTCTATCATATAAGGAATAGTGCGAAGTGCTTTGAACATTCCTCCAGGTCCGGTTGTTTCCTGCCCGATGATTCCGTATTTAAGCGGGATACTCTCATCTAAATGACGTGCATCCATCCCGCCGACACGTATCTGGGTGATTACGAAATCAGAACCTTCCAGCATCTTTTCAAGATTGACATCGCTTTTAAGAGCAATATTCCTCCCGCTTTGTTTAATCATTCTTTCAGATAGTCCCGTCATTAATCCAAGACGTTTGGTATCAATATCCGTGAATTGGATAGAAGTGATGGGTAACTTTTCCGGAGATTGTGCTAATATTCCTTCTATCAATACGGGAGTGTAAGAACTCCCAGCTCCTACAACACAAACAGAAATACCTTTTTTCATTTTACTATTCCTCCTGTAATAATTTTGTCAACAACATATCTATAATCATTCCTTCATCTTTCATATTCTTTTTTATGGAAGTAGAAATAGCTGACGGGTAAGCAGTTTTATCAATAAAGATGCGAGGTTTTTTGCATCTAAAAATAATACTTACGGGCCAATCAGGCGTAAAATCATCTAATGCGGAAATATAACGGGCGGCTTCTTTCTTGTTCTGTCCGTGTATAACAAGTATTACTTCTTTTGATAATAAAGTTAAGGTTTCCAATCCAACTGATACTCCGTAATGCGGGACATCATCAATACTTTTAAATTTGGGAAATGTTTTGATATTATCTTTACGGGTTGTTTCTGCAAGTTTCACTATACGGGTTTTACTGTCAATTGGACTTCCGTGTGGGTTGAATGCCACGTGCCCGTCTGAAGCTCCTGAAGCGATAAGAAATAAATCTACACCACCAGCTTTCTTCAGTTTAATATCGTATTCGGAAATATTCGCGGGGTCAGGGAACCATACATTTTTTTTCTGTATCCGGAATTTATTTTTAATTCCTTTGTTTATTACATTTAAAATATCTTTACGGGCAAAGCGATGACAACTGTAATGTGCATTTTTGGGACAATAAACAAATTTTTTCCCTTTCTGTACTACGTAATCGTCCATCATAACTATTACAACATGAGATAAATCTGCACCTGACAGTTTTGCCTGTTCGCCAATCGCAAAATATGTGGATTGCGGGCTTCTACCCCCGGGACATCCTAATAAAAACGGACGTTTTTTATCCTTTGCTTCGGATATTTTATATAATATTTCTTTTGCAAGGACCTTTCCTAATTCTTCAGCGTCATTGAATATTGTTACAGGCACTTTATGTTTGTTTTTGCCAAAAGTTTTATTTATCATATTATCTTTTTCAAATTAGGCAAAGCTTCGCTTTGCAGCTACAAACCAATTGATATTGTAGCCGCAGAGCGTTAGCTCTGCTAAACATTAAAATTCTTATACATTTAAATACGCGATTTTGTCGCAAGTATTTTTTTAAAATATTCCTGCGGTTCATATCCTGCTTTATCCGCAGCCAGTACGACTGCTCCGTATTCAGGAGGCAAGTCAGGAGGTTTGACAACTACATTAGGATAAGAATTATGTATTTTCTTAACAAGGATTTTCCAGAATTTTCTTGGAGCGTTATTAATAACCCCGCCGCCAAATACAATATGCGCGGATTCAGAGTCTATTTTATTTATCATTGTTATCGCAATAAGGACATATTCATCTATAGCTTTATTTACCAGATATGCGGCGGTAGTATCCCCTTTTAACCATTCATTGTAAATTATCCTGGCTGTAGCTCTTTTCTCTCTCCAGTGAATTTCGTCTAAATAAAGTTTCCGGCAAAAAACATCATCACTTTTGATATTAAGAAATTTCATTATTTTTCTTTTAAGCGGAGTGGATTTCTCACGACCTTCAATCATTCTTAAAATACGAACAAATACCTCGGTACGTAAATCATATGTCGACACAGCTAAACAAAGATGATGAAATAGTGTTTCATTGCCGTATTTTGGTCTTAAAGCATTTGTGAAACTACTCCCATGTGAAAAAAGCCCCGCTGCTGGATTAGGGGTTGCGCCCCACAGAGCGATTATTGCGTCATTAACAAGTATTATTTTTTCTTTAGGAATACCTGATACTCTTGAAATTTCTTTGAGTTGTATCGGCTGCTGGTCATCGAAATCTATACCTGACAGTCCAAAAGAAAAAAATCGTACATCTTTTGGTGATATTTTACCTTTTTTGCAAATAGTTTGGATAACTTCCAATAATAAAAGACAGGATTTTAACTGAGGTTTGCCTAGAGAACTAATATGAATTCCAGAAGTTTTATAATCAGATAAAATATTCCCTTCAGAGTCTGTTAGCACTGCTGCAGTTTTTGAAGCTCCGCCGTCTATACCAAGGAAAAATTCTTTTTTCATTAAAAACCTTTTGTATTTAAATATGTTTAAAATAAATTGTATATAAATTTTTACTTCTTGTCAAATACTATACAAGTGTTGGTAATGACATTGCTTTATCAATTATTTTTTAGATGGAGGTCTTGTAAGATGACTATACCAGACGTCAGCCATTTTATCGGCGCCAGACTGGCTAACATGACAACCATCTCTAAGATCCGTGGCAGGGATAATGTTAGCTTCGGTATTCATATCAACAAAATAAACTTTTTTGCCCTGTTTTTGTTTTGCTGCTACTACACTGGGAATTGCATTGTTATATTTAGTAACATCATTATGCAATTCAGTAACCGTCTTGGCACCATAACTAGCGATAGGAATAATTGACACTACATAAATTTTTATATCTGGCAATTTTGTCGTGATTTTATCTATAAGAGCACTAAGTCTATCCGGCGTATTAGCGAGCAAGTCGCCTGTAAAACTACCGACATCATTTGTTCCAATATGCAGTAAAATAATATCGGGTTGATTCAGTGTTAGCCATGCGTCAATATTATTATAAAGTCCGTTATGTTCGGGCGGATTTCCAAGACCACCTATTGTATAGCCGCCATGTCCTTCATGATTTGGGTCTGGGCAGTTATTATCTGTCACACTTCCGACAAAATCTAAATTCGGGTGGTCAGTATCAGGGTTCAGTAATGTCCATAAATGGGTACGGTAATTAGGGTTAAAGGCAGTTATTGAATCTCCGAGAGGCATTATTCTTACAGGTGTAAAGGTACTAATTGTAAAATTATTATTGGATGTATCTGTTGGACTGCCATCGGATTTCTGAACCCTTATTCGGCAGGTTGTGCTTGGTGTGTTTGGTGTTTTTACCAGATGACTGCCGTCATTTGGCGTGTTGGATACCAATGAAGTCCATGTAGTCCCTCCATCTGTTGATATATCAATATTAACATTTCCTGTTATTCCTGCACTAGTCCATTTTACTGTCTGGTCGCTATTTGCCGGACGCCATATTTCATTACCATTTGGCGATGTTACAGTTATTATCGGTGTTAATGGTTCTACTTGGCCATATATCTCAAACTCATATAATGAATATCCGTAATTTGTCTTTCTTGATGTCCCATACATTCGAACATATCTACCATTGCCACTTAATGACGGTATATCTTCTGTGCCGCCTGTTCCACCTGTTTTTGTATATATTGTTTGCCAGATACCATTACTTGAATTTGATACTTGTATCTCATAATCTTTACCATATGCTTCTTCCCATTTTAATACAACTTTTGTTATGTTATATGTTGTGCCTAAATCAACCTGTACCCATTGCGGGTCACTATATGTTGATGACCATCGTGTTGACATATTACCATCTACCGCGTTACTCGCCTCATTACCATATCCCGCTTCTATTGATGATGCTACAACCGGTTTCCCTTTGGCTATATTACCAGAAATATCCGTCAATTTTTTAGCAACATTTTTAGTCGGTTTTTCTTCTGTAGCAGCATCACTTTGTTCGCTTTCGTATTTAAGATTTATGTAATTGAAATTACCGGTAGCCTCAGTGCCAATCGTATCCATCGCCAACTTCATTATATGTTGCCCTGCACTTAAACTTACTCCTTTCTTTATTAGAGTTTGCCAAGTCTGCCAACCACCTGTGTCAGGAACTGTCAACGGTCCTGTTTTGTCTACATCATCTATCTCTATGTGGAAACTACCACCATTACCACCACACGCTACTCTCACTTCTATTGTATATGTTCCTGCTGTTTTTATATTTATTGTATATTTTAACCATTCACCTGCCAAAACGTACCCAACATTATAACCACCTTCACTACAATTCTCTATATCTACTCCTTCATCAGTACGATATTGCCCTCCTCTATTATTTGCTTCTATATCGTGATAGCCTACACCTTCCCCACCCTTATCAAAGTCTTCTGCTTCAATCTTTATGTTCGGGACAGATACTTTCTTCTTATTAACAGTTTCACTTTTCTTAGGGGTAGTAGCTTTTTTACTTATGTCTTTCTTTTTTGCCTCAACTTGCCCTGTGCAAGTTAGACACATGCCAAATACCATTCCTAAAACTATCCAATTTCGCATCTATACTTATCTCCTTTTTTCTTTTATTTACAAGAGCAATCTTTACTATTTACCGAATAATCACCTGACAATAATATTTAAAATTTAACAGGTAATTTACCGGTTGGTTTTAATTTTCCTTGTAAAAGTTCGATTGCTGCTTGTTCAACAAAACCGCCATAATACGGATAAATTACACACGGCAACTTTGGCAAATGTCGTCCTGCGTAAGGATTACCGAATAGAACCATAACCTTAATCTTGTTCCTTAGTCCGCTGATAAGCGATAATACAATTCCCGGAATATCAGCAGGTCCTTTATAACACGAAGGTAATGCATAAGTTGAAAAAATAACATTTGAATATTCTATTGTTGCATCAAGTGCATTTGCAACGTCATCAGCAGTAAGATTTGATGGTAAGGTCAATACTTGTGCTTCCGGAAATGTTTTTTTTAAGTTCAGGGAATAATCAGTAGTATTTACATCCCCTATTCCGGTTTCTTTTGAAGATAAGTTTTGTTTATTTTCTTCGGGTACAACAATAAAGAGCGTGCCTTTACCGCTCCCAATCCGCTCAAAATTACCTGTCATTGTTATTGCTTTGCGGGAAACCTCAAGACTTAGTTTATAATAATCTTCTCCTAAATCGGAATAAGTTAATTTTTCTATTCCGCCTTTATTATTATCTGCCCATGATTTATTATCGAGGATTCTTTTCACAGATGTATTTATCTGTTCTTCGCTGACATAACCATCCTTAACCGCTTTTAACATATAAGAAATCTGTTCAATTGGGCTTAAATCATAATCTGCAAGTAAAATATCGTGTCCGGATGCTAATGTTTCCCTGAAAATATCTTCCTTTTTTAGTTTTAATTTTATACTTCTCATTGCTAAAGAATCAGTAATCAGGATACCTTCAAAACCCATCTTTCTGAGTATAGTAACTAATTTTTTTGATGTTGTACATAAATTATCAGGATCAACAGATGTAACAATAGTATGTCCGCTCATTATTCCGCGCGGGTTACCATGCTTGATGCAATATCTATATATTTCGAGTTCTTCGTCATTAAAAGTCTTTTCGTCACAATCAACTATTGATGGTTCTATGTGGGGGTCAACAGGCGAACGACCGCATCCCGGATACTGTTTTGGAGTAGGTATTAGTCCTGCATCCTGATAACCTTTTACCATAGCAGTTCCTAATCTGCATACGTCGGAAATATTTGAACTTATAGAGCGAATGTTTATTACACAAGAATCAGGGGCAAATGCAACATCAAGCACGGGACTGAATGTCATATTACACCCGATAGCTTTTGCCCGTCGTCCTGCAAGTAAGGCAGCTCTATATGCGTAATCTTCGGAACCGATCGCTCCAAATGCTATAACATATGGTAAACTACTAAGAGGAGCACCGGATTCCGTATTTGTAGCGTAAAGCATCGGAATTGGAGATATGGATTTAAGGAAATCTATATCTTTTTTGTAAGATTCTGCTTTTTCTGCTACACCCCTGAATCCGCTGAGACCGGTTAGTTTACCTTCTTTTGCGAGTTTTATTATTTCTTCGCGGAACTTGTTGCCGGTTAATGGTCCCCGAGCCATAAACATCTGACCTACCTTCTGCTCTAAACTAAGTTGTTCAACTGTGATCATAGTTTTCTCCTGTAATGTGTGTTATAGGGTTTTAACTCTATAAACGCTATAAACTCTATAACTTTTTCTCTTATCTTTTATTTGAAAGTTTCAGAATTGCTTCGGCAACCATTTTTTTCGCCTCATATATATCAGAAGGAGTTGTAGTGTAAGTTGTCATACTTTTAGCAACCATATCCATGCTTTTAGTAAGCACTTTTTCACCTTCTTTTGCAAGTTGTGCGTTTCCTGCTTTTTTATTTTTTTCAACTAATTGTCCTAACATATAGAGATAACAATTATCTTCCCTGCCGTCCCGTAGAACTTCTTCGCGGATTGAACTTAAAAACGGATTGCTTTTATCCGGCGTAGGATTAGAATAAATGAAATTTCTTGTCAGACTAGTTATCGGGAATGATTCGTCATTAGTTTTCCAAAAAGTTTTTACTCCATCTCTATCACCATAGTCATATCCTCTCCAACTTTGGTCATAATTCCAAATAGGAAATAAAGATATATCATATTTATAGGCAAGCCAGGAGATAATTCGTTGTTCTATTAAAAGATGAGTTTGCATGTATCCGGGAGCAACTAATGTCGCACCCCAATACCAACCTACCCTGTCTCCCGCTTTCTTTCTTGCTATTAAAAAGTCGGTCGCCTCACCTTCCCACAGCCCAAGATGAGCACACCATATACCTGCATAACCTATCATCTGGTTGAGAGACCCTAAAGCACGACCGGTAAAATCTGTAAAATAATTTTTAAATCCGGCATCTTTTAATTCCTTTTGTGATTTCTGCCACTTCTCGAGATTACCTGCTTTGGTAAAATCAGGTTCATCCCATGTAAATAAAATAAAATTATCTAACCAGCCTTTTTCTTTTAAATGGTTATATAACCTTTTAAGTATTGCCTGTCGTTCCGGACCCATGCGCTCATCGGTGTTCTTAGTACGAAGCGGTCCTGCAGGATAGAAATACCTCATATCTATAAAAATCCAAAACTTGTCCATACCAAGCTGCATAAGCTCTTCTGTCTGTTTATCAAATGTATCATAAGAACCCTCAGATGGCGGATTCCATGCCAAACACGTATTGCCACGATTAAGTTTAATCAAATGTTTTGATATCAGCTTTTTATACTCAAACTCATCTATCCCTAATGCTTTAGCAGCAGCCGTATCGTCTCCCCATGCGTTTAGTTCATAAGGACATTCTTTTATTAAAACAAAATCCCATACTTTTAAGGAAATATTTATGTCTGTTCGTTTACCATTTGCAGGGATAATAGAAACTGTTCCGGTATATGTTCCTGCTACTGCATCTTTAGGTACATAAAAAGTAAGCCATAGTGTATTGTTCTTATTAGAATGTGCATCAAATACTTTATCTGATTTTAACGGGTCAGGACGAAAACCATAAATTTCATCTAAAGATTTAAGATGACGTGCATTTAGGAACGATTGCGTTTGTCCGGCATTCAAATCTAAGTTATACTTTACTGCATCTATGTTTATCCATGCTGCAAAATGATATTCAAAATTAGTTTTACTTATCTTAAAAACATCGCCTTCATCATTACCCGGTAAAGCATATGCAAGATCACTAAATTCCACCTTTATACCCTTAAGGTCTTCTGTACCTTTTGGGATTATAACTATCTGCGCAGGTTCATACTCGTCTTTCGCTGCATATAGTTCTATGGATTTAGTAATACCGGTAAATGCTTTGTCCCGGAATATGCTTACCATTGAGTTTTCCACAAAAGCATCATACATCACCGCTGCTGTGGAAACACTTGCCCAAAAACCAACAATTACAGTTACTAACACTGCCACACCAAAAAATCTTTTCCAATCCATAATACAACCTCCCATCAAATTCTGTTATAGAGTTTTAGGATTATAGGGTTTTGAACTTAAACTCTATAAACTCTAAAACTCTACAAACTCTATAACTTTTTCTTTAATTTTATAGTTTCTTTCAACAATTTAATAGCTGTATCTTTTATTAACTCTCCTGAACCTATTTTAATGGGAAAAGTTCCATAATATTTATATGCGCTATCGACTTCGTATCCGCTTTTTCTGTATGCTTGAATAGTAGGTATGTAACCTATATTACCATTTGCATATCCGACAATAAAACAATATTGCATATTGGATTTATTTTTAATTTCAAGACCTAATTCTACAAACAACTCTGCTGGAATAAAAACCAATGCCATATTGTTTATAGTCAAAGTCTTAATTTCTATTTCAATATTTTTTTTATATTCTTTTTTTTGTAGTAAAGGAATTACGGTTTCACACCACTTAACAAGTACATTTAATTGTTTCTGTCGTGTTTTACTCTGGTTGTTTTTATTTATTTTTAACTGTTGTAATTCTTTTTTTACTGATGTTGTTTTTGGAATATTCAAAGGCAGTAGTATATTTTTACTTTTTAAATTTAGATTTAATTCCGGAGTAACTTTTATCATTTGGAGTATCTTCAGTACTTCTCCTCCTAATGCAAGCCCGAGTTTTTGCATTGCATTGAAATCACCTTTGAATTCAGGTTTTTTGGCAGTAATATTTCCGCAAGCTCCGTTTGTGAAGAGCGCTATTGCACCCGGATATACTGTTTCAATCAGGCTCATTATTACTCCGGGATAATCGGCGGAAATGAAAGGAAGAGTATCACCCTTAAGAGACGTTGGATGACATGTATAATTAACGATACACGCAATTAAATTTTTATTAGTATCTTCAAATTTAACAACACCGACTTCTGAATCTTTTGGACCTTCAGGGTCAAACCTGTTTACATTTATTTCAACCTTACCGCTACCTGCTCCAACAAGAGACTCTTTCATATTATTTTTTGCTATTAAAATAGCATCAACAATAAGTTTTGGTAAAGCATTTAAATAATCATTGTCAATTTCTCCGCAATCACGTAAAAAAAATATTGCCGGTCCGGAATGGGTATGTGATGCGGAAATTATAATATTCTCTTTAATTATTCCGGTTTTTTTCTCAGCCAAATTACGTATCTTTTCAACCAAATCTATGTTAATACCAAGAAGGTCTGATGTAATTATGGCAACTTCTGTTTTAGTATCATTTAATAATAATACCTTAGCGTAAAGTTTATCATGAATATCTGAAGAAGGTCCCGTCCTGGCAATATACCCGGACAAATCAATTCCAACAGGAGGAGTAATATCGACTTTTCCTACACCAGCTTTAAGCTTGTTACTAATCATAGTATTTTTTTAAATATTTTTAAATCTCACTAAAAGACACAATTGTCTATTTCTTTTTTGTCAATCAAATCACTGTATTTTTGAAGGGCTGTTTTTGTCCAAGGTCCCCGAAGATTAGGTTTTTTTAAGAGTTTTTTTATTTCTAGAAAAGAAAGTTTTTTTGAAAGATTTTCAATTACTTTAATAGAAATAGTTTTCATTATAGCTATTCCGATTAATACTGAAGGAGAACCTGTTTTAATAGGTAAATTTCCTATTTTTACAGTTACATCTCCTGCAGGTACACAATTGTTTATAACTATATCTGCTACATCACACAATTTTTTGTTATCATGATGACGGGAATTCCCGGTTGTTTTTAAAGACGTTATAGCGATTACTGTTGCTCCTATCTTTTTGGCTTCATTAGCTATTTCTATCTGAAGTGCATTCCTACCTGAATTAGAGATGATTACGACAACATCACCCGAAGTTATGTTATATTTACCCCGAGACAGAAGAGTCGCAGCATATCCTTCTGCACGCTCAAGTTTGCCAAAAGTCGGGTCATAAATTATGTTCCATGGTAACTGATATTCACTTTCACCCAAGCCGCCCAAAGATACAGATATTGAATGTCCGCTGCCATGTGCAAATATACTTTTCCCGTTTTTAAGTGCTTCTGATATTATTTCTGATGCTTTTTTGATATTTTCTAATTCTATATTTTCAATTTCCGACAAAATATCAATGGTTTTCTCCCAAAATTCATATAAATGTTTATTTTTTTTTAACTCCATCTTAGCATTTTCTATATCCTGATGTGAAATTATGAAATCGGATATAACCCGGTCTACATCATCGGGTTCAGTAGGTCTACTATTAAATTCAGGGAAAAGAGCTATTTCTTCTTTTGTCCAGCTTCCGTGAAAGTTTATTCCAAGTTTATCCAATCGTTTTTTTAAGTCAGTATAAACAGAACTATTGTGTTCATCACCAATATCAATATTTGAACTTATAAAAATCGGTAATTTAGAATAACCCATACTCATTAAATAAGTAATGGTTTCTATAACTATCATATTCATGATTATTGCACTATTTGTGATTGCAATAGATATTTTTATTTTTGTTGATTCTTTTTCTTTTGGATTAGGTAAACAAATATTAATTCCTACGTCAGATATATTGAATAACTTACTTTTAACAGGACTTAAAGAAATTACTTTTAATTTTTGTTTTTTTGCTTCTTTAGCTATTTCAAGCGATATGTTGTCTTCACCGGATTCTGATATCACAATAATAACACATTCAGGAGGAAGAATATATCCCTCTTTTTCTAAGAGTAGCTTGCCGGAATTTATTTTATTCTTTGTTTTACCGAAGGTGGGATCATAGATTATATCGACGGGACCCAGCCCTCCTGCTCTGTCAAATAATTCTAAAGATGGTACAAAAGACAGTCCGCTACCAAAACTGAAAATTAGTTTTCCTTGAGTTATAGCACTCGCTATTATATTAGACGCTTCTTTAATATTGCCTAATTGTGTTTCTAATATTCCAGCAAATGATTTATCGATTTTACTAAAATATTCTTCTCGTATTTTTTTATTCATGTTATAGACAGAGATTATTTGTTTTTTGATTCTTATTTTTTTCTTTTTTCTACCTTGAACACCTGCAAAGAAGCTTTGCAACTACATTATAATTTGGATTTCAAATTATTAATCCGCTGACCTGCTAACCCGCTTATATGCTTACTTGCTATTTTTTATTTGAAAGTTTTAGAATAGTTTCGGCAACCATTTTTTTTGCCTGATATATATCAGAAGGAGTCGTGGAATAATCAGTTGCACTTCTAGCAACCATGTTCATACTTTTGGTAAGAATATCTTCTCCTTCTTTTGCCAGTTGCGTGTTTCCTTCTTTTTTAGATTTCTCGACTAATTGTCCCAGCATATACAGGTAACAATAATCTTCCCTACCCTCCCGCAGGACTTCTTCCCGGATTGAACTTAAAAACGGATTGTTTTTATCTGGCGTGGGATTGGGATAAATATAACTTCTTGAAACCGGATATGCCTCTTCTTTGTTTTTCCAAAGTTTAGGTAGTACTGATTCTCTAAAAGCAAGGTCATAATCAAAAAAGGAGAAAAAATCAATGTTATATTTATAGGCAAGCCAGTAAATATTTCTTTGTTCTATTAAAAGATGATGATGCATGTAACCAGGTGCAGCCAATGTGGCGCCCCAATACCAGCCTATTCTGTCGCCTGCTTTCTTTCTTGCTAATAAAAAGTCGGTTGCCTCGCCTTCCCATAGTCCAAGATGAGCAACCCATATTCCGGTATAACCTATCATCTGGTTAAGAGACCCTAAAGCTCGACCGGTAAATTCTGTCTCGAAATTAGTAAATCCGGCGTCTTTTATCTCTTGTTGCGATTTCTGCCACTTTTCAAGAATACCTGCTTTGGTAAAATCCGGTTCATCCCAGGTAACTAACATAAAATTATCCAACCAGCCCTTCTCTTTCAGATGGTTGTATAATTTTTTAAGTACAGCAAGTCGTTCAGGTCCCATACGTTCATCGTTGTTCTTAATACGAAGAGGTCCTGCAGGGTAAAAATACCGCATATCTATAAAAATCCAGAATTTGTTCATACCAAGTTGCATAAGTTCTTCTGTCTCTTTGTCAAAAATTTCATAACTAACTTCAGGTAATGGAGTATGTGAAAGGTATGAATTACCGCGATGAAGTTTAATCATATGTTTTGCTTTCATCTTTGCGTATTCAAACTCAGGTATTCCTATAGCTTTAGCTGCAGCTGTATTGTCTCCCCAAGGAAGTAGTCCTAGAGGACATTCCTTTATTAAAACAAAATCCCATACTTTCAAGGAAATATTTACTTCAGTTCGTTTACCATTTGCAGGGATAATAGATACTGTTCCGGTATATGTGCCTGCTACCGTATCTTTAGGTACATAAAAGGTAAGCCAGACTGTATTGTTTTTATTAGCATGTGCATCAAATACTTTGTCTAATTTTAACGGGTCAGGACGTAATCCGACAAGTTCGTCTATGGATTTAAGATGCCGTGGATTTAGAAACGATAGTCTTTGACCTTCACTAAGATCTTTAAAAACCCAATCCCCTGCTTCTATAATTAAATATCCTGCATTATGATACTCAAAATTAGTCTTATTTATCGTAAAAACATCACCTTCATCGTTACCTGGTAGTGCATATTTAATATCACTAAATTCTATCTTAATATTCTTAAGGTCTTCTTTACCTTTTGGTATAATAATTATCTGTGCA
The DNA here is from genome assembly GCA_028718185.1 of Elusimicrobiota bacterium. NCBI lineage: Bacteria > Pseudomonadati > Elusimicrobiota > Elusimicrobiota bacterium. The sequence goes on along the minus strand of JAQUMH010000010.1, from coordinate 704 downwards.
GGCTCATACTCGTCTTTCGCTGCATATAGTTCTATTGTTTTGTTTGTACCGGTAAATACTTTGTCCCGGAATACACTTACCATTGAGTTTTCCACAAAAGCATCATAAGATACTGCCGCAAAAACAACACTTGCGGAAAAACTAACAACTGCAATAATCGGTAACACCAATTTTAAAAATCTCTGACAATTCATATCACTCCCCATTATGACCTATAATAATGTTATTGTATTTCTCTCAATTCTTCAGGATTACATACTCGCCCGGTGCGGTAGAGCCGAGCTCCGAGCACTAATAAAAATACAAAATGCTAATACCATTTATTTTAGCATTAGCATTATTTTAAAACATTTTTGTATTTTGTTCATGTACTCACTGAATATACCACAACGCCTGTCTGGATGGTAGGCAGGACAGAATAAGTAGTTCTTGAAAAGATAAGATAAACTTTTATTATTTGTCTGTTCCGGCTTTTACGTTTCTCCAGCTTTGGTCTTTGAACCACTTGTTGTATATTACTTCATAGTCGCCGGATAACTTTAACTCCGCCAGGAAATAATCTAACCATCTCAAAAAGTCAGGATCACCTTTGTCTACCGCAAATGAATAATATTCAAAACTAAGCTGGTCGCAAAGTATCTTCAATTTGGGATGCTGCAATACTAGAAAATCAGCAAACGGTTTGTCAAATACAAATGCATCTA